>OMQS01000010.1 GCA_900313295.1 uncultured Eubacteriales bacterium | reverse complement strand
GCTTTTCGCGCCAATGCCTATTCACAGCAGCCCGCAGTGCGAGCTGCCGCAAGGGTTTGCGGGTTTTGGAAATTGACGCTTTTTTCGAGGTTCCCAGAACGGTTTGACGCTAAATTTTAGAAAAGTCGCCGCAAAGCCCCGTGTCACAACGGTTTGCGGCGGCGCTTTGATAGAAAATCGGTACGCTTTATACCGTTGTAGTCGGCGGAAGTCTCCGTAGCAGCTCAAATCTTGCTACGCCATAAACAAAGATAAGGCGGTGCGGCTCCGAGGGGCAAATGATAACTTTTTGATAACGATTCCTCTTTTCAGTAGCTTTGTCCCCTTGGTCACGGTATTGTTCGTTGCGAAAGGGGCTGATACCATGCCGAAAAGACGAGCAAACGGCGAGGGCAATATCCGAAAACGAAAGGATGGACGCTGGGAAGGCCGCTACACAGTCGGTCACGATCCGGAAACCGGAAAAGCCATCATCAAAAATGTTCTCGGAAAGACGCAGGCTGCGGTCAAGGAGAAGTTGAAGAAAGCCATAGAGGAAAACGTCGGCATCGACTACGGACGAGCCAAGACCTACACGGTGGGGAGTTGGCTGGAGGTCTGGCTGGAAAACTACGCGAAAATCAAACTGCGCCCGTCCACCTTCAAAACCTCGCAAGGCTTTCTGAAAAACCACATCAAGCCGCAACTCGGCAGCATCCCGCTGGCAGACCTAACTTCTCTGGACTTGCAGCGGTTCTACAAGCACCTGTTGGACGGTGGCCGAGTAGACCGCATCGAAGCGAAAAAGAAACCGAAAGGTCTGGCTCCAAAAACGGTGCGAAACATCCACCAGATGATCGGCTCGGCGTACAACCTCGCCATTGAGCAAAAACTGGTGAGCAAAAATCCCACGCAAGGCTGCGCCTTGCCAAAAGTCGAACACAAAGAGATGAAAACGTTGACCGCCGACCAACTCAGCGCCTTCTTCCGAGAAGCCAGGGACAGTGGTGTGTACGAACTCTACTACCTCGACCTCGCCACCGGACTTCGGC
Source organism: uncultured Eubacteriales bacterium (assembly GCA_900313295.1). Lineage (GTDB taxonomy): Bacteria > Bacillota > Clostridia > Oscillospirales > Oscillospiraceae > Vescimonas. The sequence goes on along the minus strand of OMQS01000010.1, from coordinate 3,859 downwards.
GGGGCGAACTGCTGGGACTGAAATGGACGGACATCGACCTCGACCGTGGTGTGCTGAAAATCCAACGGGCCATCTCGCGGCAGAACGGTAAGGTAGTGGAAGCTCCGCTGAAAACAAAAAATGCCTACCGCACACTGCCGTTGTCGGCAGACGCGATAGACGTTCTAAAGGCACAGAAAAACAAGGTGGGAAGCAGCGATTGGGTATTTCCATCGCCCACCGGAGGCCCCATGTCGCCGGACAGCGTCCTGCATATGCTCCAGCGGGTGCTGAAACGGGCTGCGCTGCCCCGCATCCGATTCCACGATCTCCGTCACACCTTCGCCACCATGGCCCTGCAAAACGGCGTGGACGTGAAAACGGTCAGCAGTATGCTCGGACACTACTCCGCGGGCTTCACACTGGACACCTACGCCCATGTCACCACTGACGCCCAGCTCAAGGCGGCGCAAACGATGGGCAATATCCTATCCCGTGCTGTCTGATGGTTTCCGCTATCCGCTCCCGTTGGGGTCAGCGTTTGGGTCAGGAAAAAGTAACACCCTAAATACGGAACTTATGAAAAGCAAAAGTCCTCGAAATCAGACGATTTCGAGGACTTTTGGCACGCCGTGAGGGATTCGAACCCCCGGCCTTCTGGTCCGTAGCCAGACGCTCTATCCAGCTGAGCTAACGGCGCATGTCTCATTCCTGACGACTTGAATATAATACCATGGTCTAAAACAAAATGCAAGCATTTTTTTGCAAAATCTGCCTCATTTTTTTCTGTTTCATTTCCTGCTTGTCATGTGCGGGAGTTTGTGCTATTGTAATGGGTAAGAAAGCGCTATTTCCCGCCGGCTTTCGCCAGAGGCCGCAGGGTAAACGGAGGATACTATGAGTACAAATTTCAGAACCAGAATGTTCGGCGGTTTTGACCGCGAAGACGTCATCGCCTACATCGGTAAGATCACCCAGGAGAATCAGGCGCAGGTGGAGGAGCTGACCCGCTCCGGCGACGAGCTGCGCCGTCAGAACGACGAGCTGGGGCAGCAGCTGGTCATCCTGCGCAGGCAGGTGGAAAGCTGTGAAGATTCCCACAGGGAGAATGAGTCGCTGAAGCAGCAGGTGCAGCGTCTGGAGGCGGAAAACCGCGAGCTGCAGGAGGCTCTGCGCCAATCCCGCGAACACAGCGACGAGCTGCAGGTGCAGGCGGACGAGTACGCCAAGATCCGCGACCACATCGCCGAGATCGAGATCAGCGCCCACCGCCGGACGGAGGAGTTCCGCGCGCAGGCCATCCAGCGCATCCACGAGCTGGTGGAGCGCCAGCGCACCTGGTGCAGCGAAAGCAGCGCCCGCTACGGGGAGCTGCTGCAGCGCTTCGGCGAGAAGCTGGAGGCCGCCCGAAATGTTCTGCAGGACACCGACCTCTCCGGCTTTGAAGAGATGCTCCGCAGCCTGAACGAGCTGGACGAGGGGCTGGACAAGTAAATACCCATTGTTTCTTCATAAAAGAGCAGATGCCCGTGCAAATAGGGCATCTGCTCTTTTTTTGTCAGCTCGAAGGCGGCTGTCAGCGGATGCCGGTGACCTTGTATCCGGCGTCCTCCACGGCCTTGCGCAGCGCATCGTCGCTTACCTCCGCCCCCGCCGTGACGGTGGCGGTCTTCTTCTCCAGATCCACTCGTGCCGTAACGCCGGCCAACGCATTCAGGGCGCTCTCCACCCGTCCGGAGCAGTGGGCGCACATCATGCCCTCGATGGTCAATGTTCTTTCCATTCCCGCGTCCTCCTTCTGCATGGTTTCATTTTCCGATTTCGGACAAACCGACCCCTTCCACAGCCGCAGCCGCAGGGCGTTGGTCACCACGCACACAGAGCTGAGGCTCATGGCGGCGGCGGCGATCATGGGGTTGAGCGTCACGCCCAGCGCCGGATACAGCACGCCTGCCGCCACGGGAATCCCGATGGCATTATAGATAAACGCCCAGAACAGGTTCTCCCGTATGTTGCGGATCACCGCCCGCGAAAGGCTCGTAGCTGTGACAATATCCCACAGGGAGCTGCGCATGAGCACCACGTCCGCCGACTCGATAGCGATGTCCGTTCCGGCGCCGATGGCCAGTCCTACGTCCGCCCGCGCCAGCGCCGGCGCGTCGTTGATGCCGTCGCCCACCATCACGGTGCAGCGTCCCTCTTTTTGCAGGCTCTCCACGCAGGCCGCCTTATCCGTGGGCAGAACCTGCGCCAGCACACGCTGCACGCCCACCTGTCGGGCAATGGCCTCGGCGGTGACCTGGTTGTCCCCCGTCAGCAAAACCACCTCGTGTCCCGACTCCTGCAGCGCCTTGATGGCCGCAGCGCTGTCCGGTTTTACCACGTCCGCCACAGCGATAAGCCCCAGCAGCTCGCCCTCTCGGGCAAAGTACAGGGCTGTTTTTCCCTGCGCCGCCAAAATCTTAGCCCGCTCCTGTACCGCATCTGTGGACGTTCCGATGCTTTCCATAAATTTTTTGTTGCCGGCATAGATCTTCTGCCCGTTCAGAACGGCCTGCACGCCGCCTCCGGCCACCGCCGCAAAATCCGCAACCGGCGAAACGGTCAAGCCGCGTTCCTGCGCTGCCTGCGAAATTGCAACGGACAGCGGATGCTCGGAAGGTGCCTCCACGGAGGCCGCCAAACCCAGCAGTTCCTCCTCCGGCACGCCGCAGCACACGATGTCCGTCACCTTGGGCTTGCCCTCCGTCACCGTGCCGGTCTTGTCCAGCACAATGGTCTGCGCCTTGCCCAAGAGCTCCAGACTCTCGGCTGATTTTATAAGGATGCCGCTTTGCGCAGCCTTGCCGGTTCCCACCATGATGGCCACTGGTGTGGCAAGCCCCAGCGCGCAGGGGCAGGAAATCACCAACACGGCGATGCCGATGGACAGGCAAAACCGCACGCTCTCGCCCCCAACGAAGTACCAAAGCAGCGCCGAAGCCAATGCAATGCCGATGACCACCGGCACAAACACGGCGCTGATGCGATCTGCCAGACGGGAAATGGGCGCTTTGGAGGAAGCCGCCTCCTCCATGAGCCGCACGATCTGAGAAAGGGTCGTGTCGCTTCCCACACGGCGAGCCTCCAGCTCCAGATAGCCAGACAGCATCACTGTGGCCGAGGATACATCGGCGCCAAGCGCCTTCTCCACCGGCAGGCTCTCGCCGGTGAGGGCGGATTCGTCCACCGATGCGCTCCCCTTGGTCACCACGCCGTCCACGGGGATCTTGCCCCCCTGCCGCACGATCACCGTGTCCCCCACACGGATCTCTGCCGCCGGTATCGTAACTTCCTCTCCATCCCGCCGCACCACGGCGCTGTCCGGCGCCAGACGCAACAGAGCGGAAATGGCGCCCGTGGTCTTTTTTCGGGAGCGCTGCTCCAGATATTTGCCCACGGTGACCAGCGTCAATATCATGCCGGCGGACTCAAAATACAAATCTGCCATGCCCTCCATGTGCCCGGCGGCCAGCAAATACATCTCAATAAGGCTGTATATAAGCCCCGCCGCAGCGCCCAGCGCCACCAGCGAGTCCATGTTGGGGCTGCCCTGAAACAGGCGGGAAAAGCCCACCGTGAAATACGCCCGATTCAATATAATAATGGGTATCACCAGCGCCAGCTCGGCCAAGGCCAGCGCCAGCGGCTGCGTGTGGAAGATCATGGGCACCGGCAGCCCCATCATGTGTCCCATGCTGATATAAAACAGCGGCACAAGGCACACCACCGACCACAGCAGGCGCCGCCCCATGCGCTTCACAACCTCGTCCTGCTGCTTGTCCGGCGCCAAATCGCTCTCGTCCGCCGGACGGGCGCCGTATCCCGCGTGTACCACAGC
>OMQS01000130.1 GCA_900313295.1 uncultured Eubacteriales bacterium | reverse complement strand
CACCACCAGCAGCGCAAGCCAGGAAAACGGATAGGAGAGGTAGACCAAACGAACGGGCATGGTGGACGTGTCGATGAGGGCGATCCACGCCAGGCGGAGGGCGCAGGTGCACAGCAGGTTGATGACCACCGGAAGCACCGGACTGCCGCAGCCGCGGATGGCACCGGTGAGCACGTCCGCCAGACCGAAGATGATATAGGGCGCCGCCACGATGCGCAGGCGCTCTACGCCGGCCACCAGCACGTCAGGCTCCTGATTGTATATCCGCAGCAGCGGCTCGCTGAAGACGCAGGCCACGGTGCTGAGGAGCGCGCCGGTGACCACGACGCAGAGAAGGCACTTGTTCAGAATGGGCTTTACACGGTCGTATTTTCCGGCGCCGATGTTCTGGCTCAGGAAGGTCTGCACCGTCTGGTGGAAGGTGTTCATGGCCACATAAATGAAGCTGTCGATGCTGCTGGCAGCGCTGCAGCCAGCCACCACAATGCTGCCGTAGGCGTTGATGGCGCCCTGAATGACCACGTTGGAAATGCTGAAAAGGCAGCCCTGAATGCCGGCGGGCACGCCTACCTTGGCCATGAGGGAAAAACTGCGGCGGTCAAACCGAAGCCCACGCCAGGAAAAGCGCAGGGCGTCCTGCGAGCGCATAAGACACAGCAGCACCAATACGGCGCCGAGAGTCTCGCTGATGACCGTGGCCAGCGCCACCCCCGCCACGTCCATGTGGAACGAAATGACGAACAGCAGGTTCAGCGCCACGTTCACCACGCCGCTGGCGGTGAGGAAAAGCAGGGGGCGCTGGGTGTCGCCGCGGGCGCGCAGGGCGGCGGCGCCGTAGTTATACAGCATGATGGCCGGCGTGCCGGCAAAGTAGATATACAGGTACGTCAGTGCCAGGTCGATGATGTCATCCGGCGTGGAAACCGCCTGCAAAATCCACTTGGCCGCGGCGCAGCCGATGCCGCCCAGCAGAACGCCGCCAACGATGGCCATGAGCACCGCCGTGTGGATGGCGGCGGAGATCTCCCTGTCCTTATCGCCCTCGCCGATATAGCGGGCGATGACCACGTTCACGCCCACGGCCATGCCGATGAGCAGGTTTACCACCAGATTGACGATGGCCGTGGTGCCGCCCACGGCGGCAAGGCTGGCGTAGTTTGCGTAGCGTCCCAGCACCACCACGTCCGCCGCATTGAACAGAAGCTGCAGCACGCTGGAGGCCATGAGCGGCAAGCTGAAGAGCAGTATTTTTTTCAGCAGCGGCCCTGTGAGCATGTCGATGGAGCCGCCGAGGTGTATTTTCATTCTTTCCATAAGCTTTCCACCGGAGCCGGCTGTGCAGCCGCCGGTCTGCCGTGCTCCTTTCCGCTTGCGCCGAAATTCTCAGACGCCGCAGCGCCCTATGGAAAAACCACAGGGCGCCGGTGCAGCGTGTACTCTATTATAGTAACAATGTCGAAAAAGCTCAAGAGAAATCAAACGCGAAAAATGCACAAAAGTTTGACCGGACGAACCCCGTCCGGTCATGCACTTTTTATCAGTTCGGCCGGTTTGGTCGGCGCCGCCGTGACAGGCGCTACTTATCCCCGTTTTCCGCCACCCAGGCGCGCACATAGTCCACGAACAGGCGGGTAGACTTGGACAGAGCTTTTTTATCCTTCACGGCAATGCCGATGGTGCGGAAGAACCGCCGGGGCGCAGGGCAGGCCTTGACGGGCGAGGGGCTGTTGCGCACCATTAGCTCCGGCAGCAGGCTGATGCCCAGACCCTCCGACACCATGGCCAGCATGGTCCTGTCCTCCCGTGCGGTGTATTTCACGTTGGGGCGGATGCCCAGCTTGTCAAAGGCCGCCGTGATCTCGTAGTCCTCCCCCTCCTCCAGACGGATGAACGGCTCCGTGGCCAGCTCCGACAGGGGGAAGGGGTCGGCGTCGGCATAGGGGTGGTCGCAGGGGACGATGACCTGCAGCTCGTCCCGATGCAGGGCATAAGCCTGCAGGTGCTTGGCCGACGGCAGGCGCAGAAAGCCGCAGTCCACCGCGCCGGAGAAGACCCAATTTTCGATCTGGTCATAAAAATCGCCGGTGACCACCTCAAACTCGATATTGGGGTAGAGGCCGCCGAAGCTCTTGAGGATGCGGGGCAGCCACTGGGAGGACACGCTGGAAAAGGTGGCCACCTTTACAAGGCCGGTGTCCATGCCCTTCAGGCTCTCCACGGTCTGCATCATGGCGTGGTGGGCGGCGCAGAGCTGCTCGATCCTGGGCAGCAACGCACGGCCGTCCGCCGTGAGCACAACGCCGCCCCGATTGCGGCTGAGGAGCGTGACTCCCAGCTCGTTCTCCAGAGAATTGACGGCGTGACTGATGCCGGACTGGGTGAAATTCATGGCCTCCGCCGCCTTGGAAAAGCTGCCGCAGGCCGCCGTTTTCAAAAAGATCTGATACTTTGTAATGCTCATGGCGTCCACCTCTCTTTGCGGCCATTATACCATACAAGTTGTCATACTTTCAAGAACAAACATGCGCTTCACAAATGCTAATTTCTGTGCTATGCTGAATGCAGATCAAAAAAGGAGGACAAAAATATGGCATTGATTTCCAAAACGAACCGCTGCGTCGTGTGCGGCAGCAGCGAAGTGGTATTTGATAAGGAGAGCGGGCTGTACCGCTGCGCCACCTGCGGCGCGGAGAGCAAGGAGCTGATGCCCGTCAGCGACGCCGCAGCCATCAACCGCATCGCCCTGCTGGGCGACGACGAGGGGCGGCTGGAGGAGCTTCGGCAGCGCTATCCCCGACTGGACATTACCAGCTGGAGCCAGGAGAACCGCCTGCAGCTCTGATACCCGCACAAGTATTTTTCTTTTCCATAACGAGGACGACCCTCATACAACGATCCCGACCGTTTACCAGCGCGGTCGGGATCGTTTTCGCTTGGCTGCTGCGGCCGCTCACACCGTCCAGAAGATCTCGGCGGAATCCTCCGCGAGATTTATGCGGCGGATAAGCTGAGCGGCCACGGCCTTTTTCTCCTCGAAGGAAAGGGCGGCAAAACGGATCTTTCGGGGCGGCAGGACGCGGCGCTCCTCCCTTGACTGCGCCGCCAGCAGCAGGCGGCGCTCCTGCTCCAGCCTTTCCAGCGCTTTTTGCAGGTATGTAAGCGGCAGGGATGGGCTGCCCGCAAAGGCGTCCAGCAGGCGCTGCGCCTGCCTATCCAGCTCCGACAGACGGGGGGCGCAGCGGTCTGCGGCGCGCTCCTCCGCAGGCGCGGGGCAGGCAGCCAGCAGCTTTTCGATGTCCGCCTGCACGCACTGCTCCAGCTCGACGAGGCTGACCCGTATGGACGCCCGACAGCAGGCCAGATTATACCGGCCGCTGCAGTGGAGGTACCGGCGGGCGCCGTCCCGCGTTACGGAGATGCCGTAGCCGCAGCAGGCGCATTTCAAAAGACCTGACAGCCATGTGTACCGCCCCTGCCCGCTGCGCCCCAGCTGCCGATTTTTTTGCAGCTTTTCCTGACAGCGGAGAAACAGCGGCGCCTCCACCAGTCCGAGACTGCCGAGCACCGAAAGGGTCTTTGCTTCCGCATCCGTTCGGCTTCTGCCGGCGGCTTCCCGCTTGCCCACCAGCAACAGGCCACAGCGGCCGTCAAAATACTCCGGCGGGTCGGAGATCTTTACGCCCTGGGCGAGATAGTGCAGCCGCACCTGCTCGTCTGCCATCACATAGGCGGGGTTATGGAGCAGACGGGAGAGGGTCACACTGTCCCACACGGCGCGTCTGGGGGCGGGGATGCCCTCCCCCGTCAGCTTTTTGGCAAGACCGGAGAGGGACATGCCCTCCGCGGCATACTCCGCAAAAATGCGCCGCACCAGCGCCGCGTTTTCATCGGGCACCAAGGCGGGGGCAAGGCGTCCGTCCCGCCCGACGGCTCGCCCGTTGGAAAAGCCGAAGGGCGCAGGGCCGCCCGGCCACGCACCCAGCGCCGCTCGGCGGTAGTAATTATCCCGCACACGCTGGGCGATGGTTTCCCGCTCCAGCTGAGCAAACACCATGATGATGTGCAGCATGGCGCGCCCCATGGGGGTGGAGGTGTCAAAATTCTCGCTGACGGACACGAACTCCACCTGATGCGCCTGCAGCACCTGCCACAGCCGGCCGAAATCCGCCACGCTGCGGGAAAAACGATCCAGCCGGTAGACATAGATCGCGGCGATCTGCCCCGCCTGCACATCGCGCATCAGCTTCTGGAAGGCAGGACGATCCGTGTTTTTTCCGGAGTAGCCCGCGTCCTGATAAACCGCCAGCTCCCTCTCCCCCGCCGCGCGCCGACAGAGGTCGAGCTGGCCGGAGAGGGAGAGGCTGTCCTTTTTTTCCACGGACTGACGGGCATATACGGCGTCCCGACGGCTCACGAGCGGCGCTCCCTACCGTTTTCTTTACCGTTTTCTTTACCGTTTTCTTTGCCGCTCTCCCGCAGCGCTGCCAAGGCCGCCAGGCACAGACGGCAGACCTCCTCCAGCCTGACCTGCCGCTCCTGCGGCGCGGGGTACGGGGGATGGACGTTTTTTATTTCCATAACTGCGCTCACCTCATGGCATGATATGCAGGAGGGATGGGGAAAATGCCCTTGCGGGAGGCGGGCTTTAATCGGTTGCCGGCGGGGACAGTCTGGACTGGAAGGACTACGACGCCAAGACGATTTTCAAGCGGGTGACGGAGCACCTGCAGCCGGGGAGCATCGTGCTGTTTCACAACGCGGCGCTGCACACGCCGGAGGCTCTGCCGTCCATTTTGGAGTTCATGCAGCAAAACGGCTACACCGTGGTGCCTATCGGGCAGCTGATCTACACGGAAAACTACACCATTGACCACGCCGGACGGCAATTTCCGGCGGCGCCGGAGGGGCAATAAAAGCGTCTGCCGGCGAAAAAAACAGGAGCATCTTCACCGGAAGATGCTCCCGCTTTTTTGCGGTATTCAGCATTTGCAGGGCTTGGCGGGCAGGCGCTTTTGCAGCACGACGGCCAGAATGCCCAGCGCCGCTCCGATGAGCGCGCCCATCAGAATGTCCGACGGGAAGTGGACATAGAGGTACAGGCGGGAGAAGGCCAGCGCCGCCGCCAGAGGAATGGCGACCCAGCCGAACTTGCGGTTGGCAGCGGTGGCCACCCACGCCCCCGTCACCGCAGACCAGGTGTGACCCGAGGGGAAGGAGTAGTCCTTGGGATTTTTTACCAGCAGGTCGATACTCTCCAACCAGCAAGGGCGGGGCCGCGCCACGATGTTTTTCAGCCCGATGTTACAAATGAGCAGGCCGGCCACCAGCGCGCCCAGCAGGCAGATGCCGTAGCGCCTGTATTTTTTGGAAAGCAGGAGGGCAAGACCCACGGCGATCCAAACGGCGCCGCCCTCCCCCAGCAGGGTGAGCTTGGGCAGGAGGAAGTCCAGCGCGCCGCAGCGCAGGTTTTCCCGGATCCAGTGGAGGATGCTCCAATCCGCATTTTGAATGAAGTCCAGCATGGCGTTTTCCTTTACTCGGTTTTGGCCGCCGTGACGGAGTAGGCAGAGAGGATCCTCTCCTCGCCCTCGGCGAAGGTGACGGTGACTTGGTCGCCCACGGAGAGGATGACGGCGTTTTTATCGTCGGCGGCGGAGATGGCATAGTACACAGAGCCGTCCTGCAGGCGCAGGTAGTACCAGGTGTTGCCCTCCACCACGGCGGAGCGGATCTCGGCAATGGTGCCGGTGACCTGCCCCTGACCGGTGGGCTTCACATCCGTGTCAGAATCGCTGATAAGCCCGTTGCGCGCCAGCATGAGCCGGTAGCTGCTCTCGCAGTCCGCCACGGAGGAGCCGGTGGCCACGATCTGGTACTGGCTGACATTGACCATGGCGTACATCTTCACAAGTCCCGCCGCGTCCTTCAGCGCCATGAAGTAGCTGGGCTGGTCGGCGATGTTCAGCAGGAGGGGGAAGGTGGCGGTGTAGTTCATCTGCTGCACCTGACCGCGGGCAGAATCCATGGCGGAATACTCCTCGGCGCCGGCCACGGAGTAGAAACGGGTCTCCTTGGTGCGCTGGTTGGAGAGGATGAAGCCGATGTTGGACTCGTCGGACACCACGGAGGTGATGCCGGTGTACATATACACATCGTCGTTGAGGGCGATGTAGTTATAGCCCGCCGTGGTGACGGTGACATCCCGCTGGCCGAAGATGGAGTTGATGAAACCGTTTATATAGGTGCCGTGATCGTCGTACTGGCTGATGATGAGGTCGGCATTATACACATGATCCACCCAGGTGGGGATCTCGCCCACCTTGTAGTATTCCGTTTCGCCGGTGACGGCATTCACCAGCACCGCGCCCAGCACGTCCGTGCCGCCGAAGAGACCGATGGTATTGGTGATACGGGGGCAGACCCAATAGGGATTGCCCTCCTCATCGATCTCAAATGCAGGGGAATCGAAAATATAGGTGGGATAGTGGAAACGAAGGTGGCGATTCAGATTGCGGCTGAAATGCTCCGCCGTGGTATAGCGGATGCCCTGCTCCAGACGCACCACCTCCACATTCTGTGTCACCATGTCAATGATGAGGTAGGCGGGCAGGCCGTTGGAGCGGTTATTCAGCCATTTGATCCAGTCGCCGTAGCGCAGGGCGGTGACCCGGACGGGGCGGTCCTTATAGTTGATCTGCGTATAGTCGTCGTCCACCTCGAACTGGGACACCATATCCGCCAGCTCGCCCAGCTTGCGGTTGCCCAGCTTGGACGCGGAATCCCGATCCAGCATGGGGATCTGGTCGAAGGAGATCTCCTCCACCTCGCTGGCAAAGTCGCCGGTCTCCACCGTCAGCAAATCCCGATAATCGGCGGCCCGAATGAGCTTCCAGCCGATGATGCTGCCCACAATGGCGGTGAGGATCATGGCCAGAGCCAGGAAGAACGGGATCTTGCACTGCTTCTTCACGAAGCCAAAGTAGCCCTTGGCTCCCTCTCCCTGAAAGCCGGAAGTAAGGATGGCCATAACGCAGTACACGGCGCACAGCAGGATCACAAAAACATATAGGGATCCGGAGTGCAGGTTCAGCGCCGGCAGCTCCACATAGTAGTATATCGCGGCCACCAGCAGCGTCACCGCCAGGTTCAGCAGCGTGCGGCCCAAGGGAGTGCCGATGGCCTTGCGGGGTTTTTTCTCCTTCTT
>OMQS01000082.1 GCA_900313295.1 uncultured Eubacteriales bacterium | reverse complement strand
GCCGACCCCGTTATCAGCGCCAAGATCGACCGGTTGGAGGAGCTGGCGGGCAAGATCTTCCGCATCGTGGAGGAGGAACCGGAAAAGAAGGCCAAAGCATCCACCTTCCTCAACTACTACCTACCCACCACCCAGAAGCTGCTGGACAGCTACGCCGATTTTGAGGAAGCCGGCGTCAGCGGCGAGAACGTGTCCCAGGCCAAGCAGCGCATTGCCAACACCATGGACAAGATCGTGGAGGGCTTTGAGCGGCAGCTTGACCAGCTCTATCAGTCCGACGCTATGGACGTGGACACCGACATCCGTGTCATGGAGCAGATGCTCCGGCGGGATGGCGCCGGTGCGGCCGATGACTTCGGCATGGGCGCAGCGGCGGTGCAGGAGGAGCAAGCAGAGTGAATCACGCAGCGGCGGCAGCCTGTTTTCGGGCGGTCGTCGCTGCTGCGCATTTCTTGACGAATGCGGGAAAATATAGTAAAATACTTGGATATAAACGCTGCACCATTTCGACAGGATGCATCCGGTCGGGGTGGTAAAATCGAGTGGATAGGGAGGCGACAGCGGTGGACAGAGCAGCATTTTTCGGCGGCACATGGTGCGCTGCGGCAGACTATTTCGGCGCGCACCCCGCGGAGACGGGCTATCGCTTCCGCCTGTGGGCGCCCAACGCCCGCTCCGTGAGTCTGGCGGGGGATTTTTCTGCGTGGCAGCTTATCCCCATGTCGTGGGAGGACGGCGTGTGGGCGTGCACCGTGGCGGAGGCCAAGGCGTATGACAGCTATAAATTCTGCATCACGCAGGCGGACGGGCGGGTCGTCTGGAAGGCGGATCCCTATGCCTTCCACGCTGCCACCCGCCCCGGAACGGACAGCAAGCTGGCGCCGCTTTCCTACGACTGGCAGGACGATGCGTGGCAGCGCAGCCTCAAAAGAAAACCGCTTTTAAAGCGCCCTCTGAACATCTATGAGGTGCATCCCGGTTCCTGGCGCCGCTATCCCGACGGCAGCCCCTTTGACTACCGGAAGCTGGCCGACGAGCTGGCGGCCTATGTATCCGACATGGGCTACACGGCGGTGGAGCTGATGCCCGTGACGGAGTACCCCCTGGACGCCTCTTGGGGCTACCAGTGCACAGGGTACTTTGCCCCCACCTCCCGCTACGGAACGCCGCAGGATCTGAAATATCTGGTGGACACGCTCCATCAGGCCGGCGTGGCGGTGTTTCTGGACTGGGTGCCGGCGCATTTCTGCAAGGATGAGCACGGGCTTATCCAGTTTGACGGCACGTGCCTCTATGAATACGGCGACTGCCTGAAATGGGAGCACGAGGGCTGGGGCACGCGGGTCTTTGACTATGGCCGCGGGGAGGTGCGCAGCTTCCTGCTGTCGTCGGCCATGTGGTGGCTGAAGGAGTATCACATGGACGGCCTGCGGGTGGACGCCGTGGCCTCCATGCTGTATCTGGATTACGGCCGCACACAGTGGCGCCCCAATAGAAACGGCGGCAAGGAAAATCTGGAGGCTGTGTCGTTTTTGCAGCTTCTGAACCGCACCGTCCACGCCCAAAAGCCTACCGCCCTGATGATCGCCGAGGAGTCCACCGCCTGGCCCCATGTGACAGGCGCCGAGGGGCTGGGATTTGACCTGAAGTGGAACATGGGCTGGATGAACGACCTGTGCCACTATTTGAAAATGGACCCCTTCTTCCGGCGGGATCATCATCGGGATGTCACCTTTTCCATGATGTACGCCTTTTCCGAGCGATTTGTGCTGCCCATCTCCCACGACGAGGTGGTGCATATGAAGGGCTCCCTGCGGGGCAAGATGCCCGGGGACGAGGGCATGCAGCTGGCGGGCGTGAAGGGCTTTTTGGCCTACATGCTGGCGCACCCGGGGTGCAAGCTGCTGTTCATGGGAGCGGAGCTTCCCCAGTGGAAGGAATGGGACTTTGACGGGGAGCTGGACTGGGGCGTGCTGCAAGACCCCGCTGTGTCTGCAGCGCATGACTGCATTCGTGCGCTGAATTGTTTTTACAAAAAGCATCCGCCCCTGTGGGAAAACGACCTCGACTGGGACGGCTTTACCTGGCTGGTGGCCGATGACAATTATAACAATATTCTGGTGTTTCTCCGCCGCGACAGGCGGGGGCGTGAGCTGGTCTGCATCGTGAATTTTGCCCCCGTGGCGCACGAGGATTACCGCTTCGGCGTGCCGGAAAAGGCGGTTTATAAAGAAGTATTCAACACCGACGCACCCCAGTGGGGCGGCAGCGGCGTAGTGAATGAAAGACCCATACCGGTGGAGGGCGTCCCGTCCCACGGCCGCGAGACCTCCGTCAGCGTGCGCATCCCGCCTCTGGGTGCGGTGTACCTGCGGGGCGAGGGGATCTATAAGAAGGAGAAAGGAGCGGATCAACCGTGAAAAAAGAATGCATTGCCATGCTGCTGGCCGGCGGTCAGGGCAGCCGCCTCTATGTGCTCACCGGAGACATGGCCAAGCCCGCCGTACCGTTCGGGGGGAAGTTCCGCATTATTGATTTCCCCCTCTCCAACTGCACCAACTCCGGCATCGACACCGTGGGCGTGCTCACCCAGTACCGCCCCTTGGAGCTGAACAGCTACATCGGCAGCGGCCAGCCCTGGGAGCTTGACCGCATGAACGGCGGCGTGCATATCCTCCCCCCGTACCAGAGCAACAGTGGCGCGGGATGGTATAAGGGCACCGCCAACGCCATCTACCAGAACATCGGCTTCGTGGATCTGTACGATCCGGAGTATGTGGCGGTGCTGTCCGGCGACCACATTTATAAAATGGACTATTCCAAAATGCTCCGCCGCCATAAGGACACCGGCGCCGACTGCACCATCTCCGTCATGGAGGTGCCCTGGCACGAGGCCAGCCGCTTCGGCATCATGAATGTGGACGCCGAGGACGTCATCACGGACTTTGAGGAAAAGCCCGCAAAGCCCAGGAGCAATCTGGCCTCCATGGGCATTTACATCTTCACCTGGAAAAAGCTTCGGGCTTATCTCCTGCAGGATGAGGCGGATCCCGCGTCTGCCAACGATTTCGGCAAAAATGTCATTCCCGCTATGCTGAAGGCCGGAGAAAAGATGGTGGCCTACCGCTTCGAGGGCTACTGGAAGGATGTGGGCACTCTGGATTCCCTGTGGGACGCCAACATGGATATGCTCTCTCCCGGCTCGGGGCTGAACCTGCTGGATAAGAGCTGGCCCATCTACAGCCGCACCCCCTCCTGCCCGCCGGCCTTCTTTGCGGAAACGGCCGACGTGGGCAACAGCGCCGTGGCCAAGGGCTGTGACATTCGGGGCGAGGTGAAGAACACCGTCCTCAGTTATAACGCCGCCGTGGAGGAGGGGGCTGTGGTCACCTACTCCGTGCTCATGCCCGGCGCCGTGGTGAAAAAGGGCGCTCGGGTAGAATATGCCATTTTGGGCGAAAATAGTGTGGTGGGCGCAGGCGCTCATGTGGGCGCAGGGCCGGAAACCGCCGCCGACCCCGATCAATGGGGCGTGGCGGTGCTGGGGCCTTGTGCGGAAGTGGCCGACGGGGAGACCGTCCCTGCCGGCGCCATGCTGGATAAATCACACGGACAGGAGGCGAAGGCATGAACGGAATGCACGGCATCATTTTTTCCTATGAAAAATCCAACGGCCTGCGGGAGCTGACGGAGCACCGTATCCACGGCTCCGTGCCCTTCGGCGGCTCCTACCGCATGGTGGACTTCATCCTCTCCGACATGGTCAACGCCGGCATCCGTGACGTGGGCGTCATCATGCACGGCCGGTGCCAGAGCATGATGGATCACCTGCGCAGCGGCAAGAGCTGGGATCTCTCCCGCAGCTTCGGCGGCCTCACGCTGCTGCCGGTGTTCGCCTATAACAACGCTCGGGGCGACGGCCGCTTTCGGGGCAAGCTGGAGGCGCTGGACGTGGTGAAGGAGTACCTGCACCATATCCGGCAGGACTATGTGGTTCTGGCGGACAGCGACGTGGCGCTGAACATCGGCCTCAAGGCCGTGCTGCAGGCGCATCTCGACACCGGCGCGGACGTCACGGCGGTGTGCGCCCCCTCCACAGGCGACGGCCTCTACCTCAATATGGACGCCTCCGGCCGCGTGCAGGAGGTGGTGGAGGAGCAGCACAAGGGCTTCCGCTGCCTGCAGATCTTCCTGCTGCGCAAGGAGCTGCTTCTCGCGCTGGTGGAGCGGTTCGTCAGCCGCAATGAGTACAGCTTTCAGGAGTACGTCCTGCAGGGGCTTGCAAAGGAGCTGCATATCCACGGCTATGTCTTCGGCGGCTTTGCGGCGCATATCACCGACGTGGCCGGCTACTATGCCAGCAGCATGCAGCTGCTCGACCCCGCCGTGCGGCAGGATCTCTTCTGCCCTGACCGCCCCATTTATGCCAAGGAAAACGACGCCGCCTCCACCTATATGGACCCTCACGGAGGCTGCGTGAATTCGCTGGTGGATGACGGCTGCGACATTCAGGGCAGCGTCAGCGGCAGCATCATCAGCCGTGGTGTCCGCGTGGAAAAGGGCGCCGTGGTGGACGGGTGCATCCTCTTTAAGGACACGGTGGTGGGCAAGGACGCCGTGCTGCGCCATGTCATTGCGGATAAAAATGTAAAGGTCGGCTCCGGCGTGCATCTGGAGGGTACGGAAAAGTACCCCATGGTGCTCAGCAAGGGCGCGGAGGTATAAGAAATATTAAGAGGTATAAGATGAACATTCTCTATGTAACGGGGGAGGCCGCCCCCTTCTGCAAAACCGGCGGTCTGGCGGATGTGTCCGGCAGCCTTCCGGTGGCTCTGGCGGCCAGAGGCCACCGCGTGGCGGTGATCCTGCCGCTGTATAACAGCATTTCCACCCAGTGGCGCGAAAAAATGACCTTCCGCCGGTATATCTATGTGGATCTGGCGTGGCGCCATGAATACTGCGGCCTGTTTTCCCTTGAGCACCGCGGCGTCACCTGGTATTTTGTGGATAATGAGCGTTATTTTGCCCGCGGCCGGCTCTATGGCGAGTGCGACGACGGGGAGCGCTTTGCCTTTTTCTCCCGTGCGGTGCTGGATCTGCTGCCCGTGCTGGACGATATGCCTGAGGTGATCCACTGCAACGACTGGCAGACGGCGCTGGTGCCCATCTATCGGCAGGATCTCATGGGGCGCTGGGACGCTCTGCGCGGTATCCGCACCGTGTTCACTATCCATAATGTGGAGTATCAGGGCAAGTTCGGCGCGGACACGGTGGAGGATCTGTTCGGCCTGGATCGCGGCTGGTATGAGGGCGGCACGCTGCAGATGGACGGCTGCGTGAACCTCATGAAGGGCGCCATGCTCTGCGCCGACGCCGTCACCACCGTCAGCCCCACCTATGCCCGCCAGCTCCGTCTGGGCGCCTATGCCGAGGGCATGGAGTCCGTGGTGCAGCTTTGCGGTGACAAGATCACCGGCATCGTAAACGGCATCGACACCGCTGTTTTTGACCCCTCCTCCGACCCCGTGCTGGCGGCGCATTACAGCGTCGGGAACCTCCGCGGCAAGGCGGACTGCAAGCGGGCGCTGCAGCAGGAGCTGGGGCTGCAGGTGCAGAGCGACGTGCCCCTTATTTCCATCGTGACCCGTCTGGTGGGGCACAAGGGCATCGACCTCATCTGCGAAAGCCTGGACGCCATCATGCAGACCGGCTGTCAGTTTGTGATGCAGGGCAGCGGCGACAAGCGGTATGAAGACTTTTTCCGCTACGCGGAAAACCGCTATAAAGGCCGGCTTTGCGCCTATATCGGCTATAATGAGGACTTGGCGCACCGCATCTACGCCGGCAGCGACCTGTATCTGATGCCCTCCCGCTCGGAGCCTTGCGGCCTTTCCCAGATGATCGCCATGCGCTACGGCGCCGTGCCCATTGTCCGCCAGACCGGCGGCCTTGCGGACACGGTGCGCTCCTGCCAGGTGGGGCAGGAGGACGGCAACGGCTTTGTTTTTGCCGATTACAGCGCCTTCGATATGCAGTATGTCATCTCGCAGGCGGTGGAGCTGTACCGCAGCAATCTGCACGGCTTCCGCTGCGTGCAGGAGCGTGGCATGCGAGACGACTTCAGCTGGAATGCCAGCGCCGGCTCCTATGAAGCCCTTTATGAGCACATTACCGATACGACAAGGAGAACAAAATGACCAAGAACACACTGAAAGATGCAATTTTGCAGAAGCTGCGCATCAACTGCGGCTGCACGCCCCAGCAAGCGGGGGACGGCGATATGCTCCGTGCCTGCGCCATGGTTCTGCGGGACATTATGGCCGAGCGGAACGTCACCACGCGGGAGGAAACGGACAAGGAGCAGCTCCGGCAGGTGCACTACCTGTCCCTGGAGTTCCTCATGGGACGCAGCCTCATGAAAAACGCCTATAATCTCGGCCTTGTGGACGCGCTGACCCAGGCCGTGGAGGAGCTGGGCTTCAAGGCGGCCGACCTCTTCGAGCACGAGCCGGACGCCGGCCTCGGCAACGGCGGCCTTGGCCGTCTGGCCGCCTGCTATCTGGACAGCATGACCACGCTGGAGATCCCCGCCACGGGGTATTCCATCTGCTATGAGCTGGGTCTTTTCAAGCAGAAGATCGTGGAAGGCCAGCAGGTGGAGCTGCCGGACGACTGGCAGGATATAGGCGGCGCATGGCTGCTGCCCCGTCCGCAGGAGGCGGAGGAGGTGCACTTCGGCGGCACCGTCCGCACCAAGTGGGACGGCGGGCAGCTCATGGTGGTTCACGAGGACTATACCCGCGTGCTGGCCGTGCCCTGTGACATGGAGATCGCCGGCTATAAGACCGATCATGTCAACACCCTGCGCCTCTGGCAGGCGCGCAGCCCCAAGCCCGTGGATATGCAGCTTTTCAGCCGCGGCCAGTACCTGCAGGCCAGCGAGGAGCGCACCATGGCCGACGCCATCAGCAAGGTGCTCTACCCCGAGGATAATCACTACGAGGGCAAGTCCCTGCGCCTGAAGCAGCAGTATTTCTTCGTGTCTGCCACCATCCAGTCCATCACCCGCAAGCATCTGGAGGTGTACGGCACCCTGCGCAATTTCCATGAGAAAAATGTCATCCAGATCAACGACACCCACCCCACGCTGGTCATCCCCGAGCTGATGCGCATTCTCATGGACGACGCCGGCATGGGCTGGGACGAGGCGTGGAACATCACCAAAAACAGCGTGGCCTACACCAACCACACCGTGCTGGCCGAGGCGCTGGAGTGCTGGCCGCAGAGCCTGTTTGAGACGCTGCTGCCCCGCATCTGGCAGATCATTTCGGAGATCGCCCACCGCTGGCAGAAGCAGGTGGAGGACTTCTATCATGACCCCGCCAAAACCGAGAAGCTGGCCATCGTCTGGGACGGCGGCGTCCGCATGGCCAACCTCTGCATCGCCGGCGGCATGAGTGTCAACGGCGTATCCGCCCTGCACACGGACATTTTGAAAAAAGACGTGTTCCGCGAGGCCTATGAGATGCATCCGGAGCAGTTCCACAATGTCACCAACGGCGTGGATCACCGCCGCTGGCTCAGCCAGGTGAACCCCGGCCTTCACAGCCTCATCTGCGACCTTAACGGCGGCGACGGCTACCTCCTGCATCCTCAGGAGCTGAGCAAGCTGGACGCCTATGCAGACGACGCCTCCGTCCTCTCGCGTCTGGAGGAGATCAAGCGCGCCAATAAGCTCCGCTTTGCCTGCTGGGCGAAAAAGCAGCAGGGCGTCACGCTGAACACCGACGCCGTGTTCAACGTGCAGGTCAAGCGCCTGCATGAGTATAAGCGTCAGCTCCTCAACGTCATGCACATTCTCTACCTCTACCAGTGTCTGCAGGACGATCCCACTATGGACTTCCGTCCCCAGACCTTCCTCTTCGGCGCCAAGGCCGCCCCGGGTTACACCGTGGCCAAGCGCATCATCCGGCTCATCGGCTCCGTGGCGGATCAGATCAACCACGACCCCGTTTGCAAGGATAAGCTGCAAGTGGTGTTTTTGGAAAATTATCGGGTGTCCATGGCGGAGATGCTCATGCCCGCCAGCGAGGTGTCCCAGCAGATCTCCACCGCCGGCAAAGAGGCCAGCGGCACCGGCAACATGAAGTTCATGATGAACGGTGCCGTTACCATCGGCACGCTGGACGGCGCCAACGTGGAGATGCACGAGGTGCTGGGCGACGAAAATATGTTCCTCTTCGGCCTGCGGGCGGAGGAGGCGGCCGCCCTCTCGCGGCACTATGACCCCGAGCTGCTCTATGAGCGCGATCCGGTGCTGCGCCGTGTGCTGGACGCCATCCGCACGGGCTTTAAGGACGGCGTGAGCTACGAGGACATCTACCGCCGCCTGCTTTTCGGCGGCGACTGCCCGGCAGATCAATATCTGCTCCTTGCGGATTTCGTGTCCTACTGCGACGCCGGCCGCCGCATGATAAAAACCTACGGCGACCGCAAGCGCTGGAACGAGATCAGCCTGCACAACATCGCCCGCAGCGGCATTTTTGCTGCCGATCGCTCCATTCGGGACTATGCCGAGGAGATCTGGCATGTGCCATACAGAAAATAAAACAGCAGACAAAGCGGCGGTACCCTCGGGTGCCGCCGCTTTCTCCTGCCCCCGCACCGCACCACCCAATTCACGCCGTAGGGCGGGCCCTCACCCCGCCGCCGTTCTTGCACCGCGCCCTATACCATGCGTAGGGGCGGGGTTCTGCCCCGCCCGCCTGCACCGGCAGGCCGCTTTTGCCCCTCCCTTGTCTTCTCATGCTCCCCGTATTTCCCCTCTTTTCAGCGGTTGACATTTGTGGTAAAATGGAAATTGAAATTTTATGGCAAAAAAAGAGGAAAGAAACTATGGAAATTACCCAAGGCGTGCCCTTTGACAGCTTCGGCCTGTCAGAGGCCACCATGCGAGCCATTAGAAACAAAGGCTATACCGTTTCCACGCCGGTGCAGGCGGGCTGCATCCCGCCCATGCTGGAGGGAAAGGATGTCATCGCCAAGGCGCCCACCGGCACGGGCAAGACCATGGCCTTCGGCCTGCCCATCATCGAGCGCATTGATCGGGAGAGCGATGCGGTGCAGGCGCTGATTTTAGCGCCCACCCGTGAGCTTGCCATGCAGATCACCGAGGAGCTGCGGGAGGTGGCCGTGTGCCACGAGGGGCTGCGGGTGGTGTGCCTGTACGGCGGCGAGCCTATCGGCAAGCAGATCAACGCCCTCAAGCGCAAGCCCCAGATCGTTGTGGCCACTCCGGGACGCCTGTCCGACCACATGAAGCGCCGCACCGTCACGGTGAAGGAAGTGCAGACCGTGGTGCTGGACGAGGCCGACCGGATGCTGGACATGGGCTTTATCCACGACGTCACCCGCATTCTGGACAAGATTCCCAACCGCAAGAATCTGGGCATGTTCTCAGCTACCATTTCCCGAGAGGTGATGGACATTTCCTGGGTCTATCAGCGGGATCCCGAGGAGATCACCGTGCAGGCCACCAAGGAGAATAAGCCCGATATCCTCCAGTACCGCATAGAAGTTCCGGCAGATCAGAAAGTGGACACCATTGCCCGCATCATAGCCGGGGAAAAGCTGGAGCGGGTCATGTGCTTTTGCAACACCAAAGGCTCCACGGAGCGGCTGACCAAGTTCCTGCAGATGCGCGGCATGGATGCCCAGTGCATCCATGGCGACATTCCCCAGCGCAAGCGGGAGGCAGTGATGACGCTGTTCCGAGAGGGCAAGCTCCATGTGTTCGTGGCAACGGACGTGGCCGCCCGGGGCATCGACGTGGACGATGTGGACGCCGTATTTAACTACGACGTGCCCGATGAAAACGAGTATTATATCCACCGCATCGGCCGAACGGGTCGTGCCAAGCGCCACGGTGTGGCCTATACGCTGCTGTCGGATTTTCCCAGCCGCATGCGGCTGGACGATATTGCCCGCAACACCCGCAGTCAGATCCTTCCCGCCGTGGTGGACGAAAACGGCTGCGTGGCGCCGGAGAAGAAGTGAGCCGATCGGGCGCAAAAGGAGAACGTACATGAGAAATCTGAAACGATATGCGGCGCTGCTGCTGGCCTTGGCGCTTTCGCTGGGGCTGCTGGCCGGCTGCAGTCTGGGGAAGGATGTGTCCTTTCGGGTGGCCATGGGCAGCGTTCCGGCCACTCTGGATCCGGCGCTGGTCTCCACCGATGAAGAAAAGATCGTGGTGAGCCACCTGTTTGAAAATCTCATGAAGCTGCAGTCCGACGGGAGTGGCGGCAGCACGGCGGTGAGCGGTGTGGCGCGCAGCTACCAGTGCGACACCACGGCCGAGGGGCAGGAGACCTACACCTTCAAGCTCCGCTCCGGCGCCGTCTGGTCAGACGGTACCCGCGTCAAGGCCGGAGATTTTGTTTATGCGTGGAAGCGGCTGGTAGATCCGGCCACCGGCTCTGAAAACGCCGGCCTGCTGGACATGGTGGCCGGCTACAGCGCCGCCCGCGCCGGAAATGTGGAGGCGCTGCAGGTGTCTGCGCCGGACGACGACACCTTCGTGGTGGTGCTCTCCGGCCGCTGCCCGTATTTCGTGGACAGCGTTTGCACGGCGGCGGCTACCATGCCGGTGCGCAGCTCCGCCGTGGAGCAGGAGAACTGGTCTCTCTCGCTCCGGACGATCCTCACCAACGGAGCGTACACCGCCGTTTCCTGGGAAAATGACACGCTGCTGCTGCAGCAGACCGAGGGGTATTACGACGCCCGCCGCCTGGGTCCTGAGTCCATTTCCTTCCGCTTCACCGCCGATGAGCAGACGGCCAACGCCCTTTTTGAGCAGGGCGAGGCGGACTTTGTGCTGGGGCTGACGGACGAGGCCGTGTCCAAAAAGATCGACAGCTGGACGCCGGACTACTATCCCGAGACCAGCGTGGTGCTGCTCAATGAAATGTCCACCTTTGTCGACAGCGACAAGGTGCGCCGCGCCATGAGTCTGGTCATCGACCGCAATGCCATTGCTGAGCTGCTGGGCGCGCGCACCCATCTGGCGGCGGAGGGTCTGGTGACCTGGGGCATCCGCAGCACGTCGGGCGGACAGTTCCGTGATTACGGCGCCGCCGTGGATAACGACAGCGAAAACTATGAAAAGAACTGTCAGACGGCGCAGGAACTGATGCAGGAGGCGGGCTACACCGCCGACGTGCTGGAGCGTCTGGAGCAGGTGGTCATGCTCTATGAGTCCGACGGCACGACGGATTCTCTGGCCGTGTTCCTGCAAAAGACGTGGAGAGAGAAGCTGGGCATTCAGGTGACGCTCAGGGGCGTGTCCGCCTCGGAGATCACGAAGGCACTGGAGCAGGGCGAATACACGCTGGCCGCCCTGCGGGTCACCAGCGACCGCAATGACGCCACGGGCTTTCTCAACCGCTGGCGCACCGACAACGAGGGCAACTATGCCAACTTCAATTCCTCCGCCTACGACATGCTGCTGGGTGTGGCGTCGGTATCCGCCAGCAAGGAGGCGCGGGACGCCTATCTGGAGGACGCCGAGCGCCTGCTGCTGGAAAAGGGGAACGTGATCCCGCTGTACCACAGCACCAGAAGCTGGAGTCTCTCGGAGAAGTACACCGGCTTGTTCGGCGATGGTTTGGGACGCTATTTCTTCGCCGGCATTCATGCCGTCAGCAAGTAAAACCGATTTTCCCGAATAAAAAATGGCGGCAGCCGCGCTTAAACTGCGGCTGCCGTCGTTGCGTTTTAACTTAGTCATCCTCTTGGGCGCTGTTGATGCGCGCTGGTCAGTATCGCAATTTCATTTTCATACAGCGAGGTTTCATAGAGAGCTTCGTGCTTTTTCCCGCTGCGGTCAATGAAATGGAAAATGTGACGATAGATTCCCGACGGGGCGGCGCTGGTGGCGCTGTGGTGGGCTTCGATGGCCATTTCGCCGCAGCACTCGATGTCGGTGTATTCGTAGTATTTTCCG
>OMQS01000074.1 GCA_900313295.1 uncultured Eubacteriales bacterium | reverse complement strand
CTGGATTCCGGCGGCGTGGGTCTGGCGGCGCCGCAGGTGGGCATTCTGCGCCGTGTCTGCGTGGTGCAGAACGAGGACGACGAGGTCATTGAGCTGATCAATCCCGAGATCATCTACACCGAAGGAGAGCAGACGGGGCTGGAGGGCTGCCTGAGCGTCCCGGGGAAGTACGGCATCGTCACCCGGCCGGAGGTGGTGCGGGTGCGCGCGCAGGATCGCAACGGCGATTTCTTTGAGGTGGAGGACTCGGATCTCACCGCACGGTGCTTCTGCCACGAGATAGAGCATCTGGACGGGCATTTGTTTGTGGAACACACCGACCACCTGATGACCGAGGAGGAACTGGAGGAGTTCATTCGCCGGCAGGAGGAAGACGAGGCGTAATATGCGGATCTTATTTATGGGAACGCCGGAGTTTGCCGTGGAGCAGCTCAGGCGGCTGGTGGAAAAGGGACACGAGATCTGCGGCGTGTTCACCCAGCCGGACAAGCCCAGGAATCGGGGCATGAAAATGACGTTTTCTCCTGTGAAGGAGTATGCCTTGACACGGGGCTTGGCAGTTTATCAGCCGGTTAAAATGCGGGACGGCAACGCGCTGGCACTTGTGCAGGAGCTGCAGCCGGAGCTGATCGTGGTGGCAGCCTATGGGCGCATCCTGCCGGAGGACATTCTGGCGGCGGCGCCGCTGGGCGCCATCAATGTGCATTCCTCGGTTCTGCCTAAATATCGGGGCGCTGCGCCCATCAACTGGGCCATTCTGGACGGCCTGAAGGAAACGGGCGTGACCATTATGTATATGGCTAAGGAGCTGGACGCCGGCGATATTATCTGCGTGAAAAAACTGGAGATTCTGCCCGACGAAAACGCGCAGGAGCTGACGCAGAGGCTCGCTCTGCTGGGAGCAGACGCGCTGGAGGAGGCCATCGGACAGATTGCCGACGGCACCGTGAAGCGCACACCGCAGGATCACAGCGCGTTTACCTATGCGCCCATGCTGAGCAAGGAGCTGTCTCCCATGGACTGGACGCGTTCGGCGCAGGCGCTGCACGACCAGGTGCGGGGACTGATCCCGTGGCCGTGTGCCAGCATGGAGCTTGCGGGGAAAAAGGTGAAGGTATTCAAAACCAAGCCGGGCGGCGAAACGGCCGCAGAGGCTGGTACGATCCTGACCGCCGGCAAGCAGGGGCTGGAAATTGCCTGCGGCGACGGGCGCAGCCTCTGGATCACGGAGCTGCAGGCAGAGGGCGGTAAGCGCATGGCGGCGGCTGACTACCTGCGGGGGCACCCTGTTGAGGTCGGAAAATGAAGGAAGAAAAGAAATGCACCGCCCGTGATACGGCGTTGGAGGTGCTGATGCAGGTGGAGAAGGCCAATGCCTGGTCTGACGGGAGCCTGAAACGCACCATTGCCAAAAACGGGCTGGAGGGACGGGAAGCCGCGCTGGCCACCCGTCTCAGCTACGGCGTGATACAGAACCGCACGCTGCTGGACTACTATATTTCCTGCTACTGCGTGCAGAAGGCGCACAAGCTGGAGCCGGTGATTCGCAATATCCTGCGCATCGGCGGGTATCAGATCTTATTTATGGACAAGATCCCCCACCGCGCTGCCGTGAACGAGGCGGTGGAGATGTGCCGACGGAACGGACGACCCCGCGCGGCGGGCATGGTCAACGCCGTGCTGCGTAAATTTGTGACGAACTGGATGAATATGCCGGAGATCCGCTGCGGCGGCACGGCGGAGTATTTGTCCATTCGATACAGCCATCCGCTGTGGCTGGTGGAGCGCCTGCTGGAGATCCTGCCGCCGGAGGAGGCGGAGCAGTTTCTGCGGGGCAATAATGAGATCGTGCCCACCACGATTCAGACAAATCTCCTCAAAACAGACGACGATACGCTGGCAGAGGAACTCAAGCAGGCGGGTGTCGCCGTGGAAAAGCATTCATGGCTCGAACACTGCTTCACCGTGAGCGGTACGGGAAATCTGGAGCGCCTGCCGGCCTTTACAGAGGGGCGGTTCATGGTGCAGGATGCTGCCGCCCATCTGGTGTCGGTGGTGGCCGGAGCCAAGAAGGGCGATCGGGTGCAGGACGTCTGCGCTGCGCCGGGGGGCAAGTCCTTTGCCGCAGCCATTGCCATGGGCGGAGAAGGGGAGATCATCTCCTGCGACATTCACCCGCACAAGCTGAAGCTCATTGAAAACGGCGCCCAGCGGCTGGGGATCGGGTGCATCCGCACTATGCTGGCGGACGCCCGTGAGCATCATGCGGCATGGGATCGGGCGGCGGACTTGGTCATTGCCGACGTGCCGTGCTCCGGCTTGGGGATCATCCGCAAGAAGCCGGATATACGCTATAAAAACCCCAAGGAGCTGGTGCAGCTGCCGGCGATCCAGCGGGCGATACTGGAAAACGTCTGTGAATATGTGCGGCCGGGCGGCGTGCTGGTGTACTCCACCTGCACGGTGCTGCCGGAGGAAAATGAGGGCGTTACCGACGCGTTTTTGCAGGCGCATCCGGAGTTTGAATTGACGCCGTTTCTGCTGCCGCTGCCCATTGGGCGGTGCGACGGCCGGCTGACGCTGTGGCCGCAGCGCAACGGGACGGACGGATTTTACATCTGCCGCATGCGCAGAAAGAACTAAGAGAGATAACGAGGGGAGGGACGGACTGCTTGGTTGACATAAAATCAATGACCCTGGAGGAAATGGGCGTTTTTTTCCGTGAATTGAGCGAGCCGGCCTTCCGAGCGAAGCAGGTGTTCACCTGGCTGCATCGGGGCGCGAGATCCTTCGACGAAATGAGCAATCTCTCCAAGGCGCTGCGGAGCAAGCTGGCCGAAACCTGCCGCATCACCGTGCCGACGGTCGCCCGAAAGCAGTCGTCCCGACTGGACGGAACCATCAAGTATTTATGGGAGCTGCAGGACGGGAACTGCATTGAGACCGTGCTGATGCAGTACCACCACGGAAACACCGTGTGCATTTCCTCGCAGGTGGGCTGCCGGATGGGCTGCGCCTTCTGCGCCTCGACCGTGGCCGGACGGGTGCGGGATCTGACGCCCGCGGAAATGCTGGATCAGGTTCTGTTTACGCAGCTTGACTCCGGACGGGAGATCTCCAACATCGTGCTCATGGGCATCGGCGAGCCGCTGGATAATCGGGACAATGTGCTGAAGTTTCTGGAGCTGGTGAATCATCCGGACGGCCTGAACATCGGCATGCGGCACATCAGCTTATCTACCTGCGGCGTGATCCCAGGGATAGAGTATCTGGCGCAGCGGCATTTGCAGCTGACGCTGTCGGTTTCGCTCCATGCGCCGGATTCGGAGACACGCTCACGCATTATGCCGGTGAATCGGAAATATGATGTGGAGGAGCTGTTTGCGGCCTGCCACCGGTATTTTGAAGTCACGGGGCGGCGTATTTCCTTTGAATATGCCATGATCGACGGCGTGAACGACCACGACTGGCAGGCGGATCTCATCGCGAAAAAACTGAACGGAATGCCCGGGCATGTGAATCTTATTCCACTGAATGACGTGGTGGAAAGCCCCTTTAAGCCCAGCCGCCGCATTGCGGCGTTTCAGAAAAGACTGGAATCCCGCGGCGTGACGGCCACGGTGCGCAGAAGCCTGGGAGGAGATATAGACGCTTCCTGCGGCCAGCTCAGGCGGAAGGCCATGGAGGAAAAGGAGGGGAAAAGCTGACAATGAGGATCTGGAGCATATCAGACATCGGCCTTGTGCGGCATGAAAACCAGGATGCCTGCCAGACGATGCTGATCGGTGAGTATACCGCCGCCGTTGTGTGCGACGGTATGGGCGGCACAGCCGGAGGCACGGTGGCCAGCCACCTGGCGGTGCAGACCTATCGGGAGCAGCTGGAGGCCAACCTGCGCAGCCGCATGACCATGGAGCAGCTGAAGGAAGTGTCCGGCTTCGCCATTGCCGCCGCCAACGAGGCCATACGCCGGCGAGGGCAGGAGGACGCCTCCATCCGGCGCATGGGCACCACGCTGGTGGCCGCCGTTATACGGGGAGAAGACGTGCTCATAAGCAACGTGGGCGACAGTCGGGCGTACCTTCTCTCCGAGTCGGGCATCCGGCAAATATCGAAGGATCATTCCCTTGTGGAGTCTATGGTGGAGCAGGGGAACATCACACAGGAACAGGCCAAGAAGCACCCCAGCCGCAACCTTATCACCCGTGCGCTGGGGCCGGAGGAGACCGTGCGGGACGACGAGTTCGCCCACAAATGGAGGCAGGGGGACTACCTGCTTTTGTGCACGGACGGTTTGGTGAACACCGTGAGCGATCAGGAGCTGCTTTTTGAGATCGTTCACACGGATGATCCGGAGCATTGTCTGCAAAGGCTGGTCAACATTTCGGTGAGCCGAGGCGCGCCGGATAACGTGACGGCCATTCTCATACAGAACATTTAAAGGAGATCACAATATGGATAAGTACATAGGAAAAATGCTGGATGATCGGTACGAGATCATTGAGTTGATCGGTTCCGGAGGAATGGCCAACGTTTACAAGGCGAAGTGCCATCGGCTCAACCGCATGGTGGCCATCAAGATCCTGAAGACGGACATGGCGGAAAATGAGGAGATCCGCCGCCGCTTCCAGGACGAGAGCCGCGCCGTGGCGCAGCTTTCCCATGCCAACATCGTGTCTGTTTATGACGTGTCCACCAGTGGCGACACGGAGTACATCGTCATGGAGCTTATTGATGGCATCACCCTGAAGCAGTACATGGCGCGTCGGGGCGAGATGGACTGGCGGGAGTCCCTGCACTTCATCATTCAGATCATGCGTGCCCTGGAGCACGCCCACAGCCGCGGCATCATTCACAGGGACATTAAGCCCCAGAACATCATGGTGCTGCGGGACGGCAGCGTGAAGGTGGCCGATTTCGGCATTGCCTGCCTGCAGAACGCGGCGCAGACCATGACGCAGGATGCCCTCGGCTCTGTGCATTATATCTCCCCCGAACAGGCGCGGGGCGAGCATATCGACGCCCGCTCGGACATTTATTCGGCCGGCGTGGTGCTGTACGAAATGCTGACGGGGCGCCTGCCCTTTGAGGGCGACAGCGCCGTTTCGGTGGCCATCCAGCATTTAAGCTCCGTGCCTCTTGCCCCCAGTGAGATCCGCGAGGACGTGCCCAAGGCGCTGGAGCTGATCTGCATGAAGGCCATGTGCGCCGACATCAACAAGCGCTATGCCTCGGCTACCGCCATGCTGGAGGATCTGGAGAATTTCCGCAAGGATCCTGAGCTGGATCTGGAGTATATCCGCGAGGAGCTGTCGGAGAAGGAGGACACCGAGCCTACCCGCTATATCAGCAAGAAAGAGATTAGCGAGGCCGTGCGAACCAACAAGAAGGAGCAGGCGGATAAGGCAGAGAAAACAGAAAAAACCAGTATTGCCGGCACCAAGCAGGAGAAAAAGCGCATGGCCATCCTCGTTGGCGCTTTTGCCGGAGCGCTGCTGGCCATATTCCTGATCTTCACCCTTGTGAGCGGCGGGTTCAAGGGCGACACCGGCGCGGACGGCTACAAGGTGCCCAACATCGTCGGCATGACGGTGGAGGAAGCCGAGAAGCTGCAGAGCATCAATGGAATCTTCAAGATCGAAGTGATCGGCACCAAGGAAAGCAGCCAATTCAGCGAGGGACAGATCGTTACGCAGGATCCTGTTGAGGGTACTGTCCGCAAGAATAACCTCACCATTCAGGTTTTTGTATGCGCCAACGAAGAGAAAACCTACATGCCGGTCACGGCGGGCATGACGGAAACGGAAGCCAAGGTCATGCTCAAGAATCTTGGGCTGAATCTGAGCATCCAGATCCAGCCCAAGGCCTCTGACACAGTGCCCAAGGGGCAGGTCATTTCCTCCAGCCCCTCCGAAGGCAGCCAGATCAAGAAGGGCTTCAGCGTGATCCTGTATGTGAGTTCCGGCAAGGAGATCACGCCCGTCACCATTCCGAATTTTGTCAGCATGACGGAGGAAAATGCCATCAAACTGGCGGAAAAGCTGGGCTTGGTGGTCACTTCCGGCATCAGCGAGTACAGCGACCGGCCGGTGGGCACGGTCATTGAGCAGAGCATCCCCGTGGGCGGCGACGCGCAGACCGGCGACAAGATCACCTTCACCATCAGCAAGGGCCCCAAGGATACAAATGTTCCTGTGCCGAATGTTAACAGAATGACCTTGAATCAAGCAAAGGCCGCGCTGGAGGCCGCCGGCTTCCATGTGGAGGTAAATTGGCTGGGCGAAAAGTCTGACAACAACTCGGTAATCAGCTATGAACCCAATGGCTCCGCTGCAAAGGGCGCAACCATTACGATCACGGTCATTGCGCAGCCGGAGCAGGACGGCGAATGAGAGGACGAATTGAAAAGGCGCTCAGCGGCTTTTACTATGTGAATGTAGGCGGGCAGGTGCTGCAGTGCCGCGCCCGAGGCAAATTTCGGCGGGAGGGAACCCGCCCGCTGGTGGGCGACTGGGTGCAGGTGCGGGAGCTGGGCGGCGGCGAGGGCTTCGTGGAGGAGCTTGAGCCGCGTACCAACTGCTTTGCCCGTCCTGCCGCCGCCAATATCGACATGCTGGTCATCATCGCCTCGGCCGCCATACCCGTGACGGATCCGTATCTCATTGACCGCATTGCTGCCATTGCCGCCCTGAAAGGCTGCGGTGTGCTGGTTTGCCTGAATAAAACGGATCTGGATCCGGCGGAGGAGCTGTTTGATATTTACAGCCGCTCGGCCATTCCGGTGCTGCGCGTCAGTGCAGAGACCGGAGAAGGGATGGAGGCGCTGCGGGAGCGGATCCGAGGCAAACTGAGCGTTTTCACAGGCAACTCCGGCGTGGGGAAATCCAGCATTCTCAATCGGCTTTGCCCGAACCTTTCATTGCGGGTGGGGGAGGTCAGCCAGGCGCTGGGACGCGGACGACACACCACCCGCCATGTGGAGATGTTTCCGGTGGAGGAGGGGACATGGGTCATCGACACCCCCGGCTTTTCCTCCTTTGACACGGATGAGCTGAGCTTGGAGTTGCAGGCGCGGCTGCCGGAAACTTTTCCGGAGTTTCTGCCGTATCTGGATCAATGCCGGTTCGTCGGCTGCAAACACATTAAGGAAAAGGGCTGCGCTGTGCTGCAGGCCGTGCATGACGGGCGCATCCCCGCAGAGCGTCACAGAAGCTATGTGCGCCTGTGGGAGGAGGTCAAGGATCTCCGCCCCTGGGACAAAAAATAGCATAAAACACCGTCGTATCCACTGGGATGCGGCGGTGTTTTTTCTGCGGAACCAATGCGGCGCAGGCTGCGTATACTGCAAGTAGAGGAGGGTTATTATGAGACGGTGGAATTGCGGGCGGGGCATCGGAATCTGCGCCCTGGCTCTGGGGCTGGGGATCCTCGTCGCCGCCATTTTTCCGGTGGGATGCCTGATGTTTATCGTGGCATTTTTGCTGATCGCCTGCGGCATTTCCTGCCTGCGGCATTGAAAGGGGGGAAAGAGGATGAAGATCATCGTTTGGAAGGCACCGGCATTTTTGCGGGGGATCCTGCGCTGCTTATTCTGTGCGAAGGAATAGTGGAGCCATACCTCTCATAGAATGAGGCAGGATACAATATGAGAGGTGATAGAAGTGGACACGGAATTGAAATTTGAGCAAATACTGTTCTTTGATGTGCTGGCAAAAGCGATCACGACCCATGAGGAAACAACGGAAACCACTCTGCCGGATTATTGCCCCACGGCCTCGCGGATCTTGGACGCCACAGGGCAGCTCCTCGTGCGGGAGAAGCAGGCGGCGGAGGGGCTGCTGCGGGGCGATGTGCGTGTGAGCGTGCTATACCTTTCGGAGGAAACAGAGGGGCTGCAGAGCGTCACGGTAACGGTGCCGTTCACCTGCGAGATAAGCGACCCGAAGTTTCGGGAGTGCCAGATACTTCAGGTACATAGCCGTCTGCTTTTGTGCGAGGCAAAGCCGATAACCGGCCGAAAACTCTATTTGAGGGTGATACCGGAGCTTTCGGTGCTGGGCTTCGGCCGCAGGGCGCTGCGCCTATGCTGCGGGGCGGATGGAAAAGGACTGCAGATGCTCATGAAAAAGCAGGAGCTGGCGCTGCTGGCGGCGGTGGAGGAACGCTCCTGTACAACGGCGCAGGAATTTGAGCTGAGCGGCAACATGGCAGAGGAGATCCTGCTGAGTCAGGTGTTTCCGCGGGTCACCAGCTGTCAGCAGATCGGCAGCAAGGTGGTAGTCAAGGGGGAGATGGATATTTCCGCCCTGCTCCGCATGAGCGACCGCAAGCTGCAGGGGATCATGCAGACGGTGCCGTTCTCGCAGATACTGGACGGCATCGCTGTTCCTGCAGAGAGCAGGCTGCAGGTAGAGGCGGCGCCGGCAGAGTGGGATCTGCGGCTGGTGCGGAGTGAAAGCGCCTGCCGCATGGGGCTGACAGCCCGCATTATCCTGCAGGTGTTTGCCTATCATACGCGGGAAGTGTGTTATATTGCTGACCTTTACAGCACCTGCGCTGCCTTGGAAGCTAAGATAGAAACCGTGACGGTGGTGCAGCGAAAGGCGTCGGTGTGTGTGCGGGAATGGGCAGAGGAGCAGTTTGAATCCGGTCGGGGGACGCTGTTTGCCTATGTCACAGCGTTTGACGGCGGAAACGTCATTAATCGGTGTGAAAACGGGCGCTCCGAGCTGACCACGACCACGCGGATGCGGTTTCTGTATCAGGATGAAAATGACGCACCGGTGACGGCGGAGCGCAGCAGGGAAGTCAGCGCCGTTATGGAGGCCTGCGCGGACACGGCATGGGTCAGCAGCGGCATTCCGGAGCTGCGGGGCAGCTCCGGAAGCTGTCAGGTGCGTGTTCCCATGAGCTTCTGCGGGTATACGGGAGAGTCTGCGGAGCTAAGCACTGTGACCGCTGTGGAGGAGCTGACGGAGGACGCTTCGCAGCCGAGGCCGTCCATCGTTCTGCGCAGGCCGGCGGCCGGCGAGTGTCTGTGGGACATTGCCAAGCGCCACGGCAGCAGTGAGGAGGCTATCCGCCGCTGCAACCACATGGAGGACGATTCTCTGCCGGAGGGGATGCTGCTCATCCCCGTGCTGCAGTCATAAAAAAAGCGCCCGATGCGATCCATCGGGCGCTTTTTGCTGCTGTTATTGCTGGGCGAAACGGGAGAGGAACTGGCGGGTACGCTCCTCCTTGGGGTTGGAGATGACCTCCTTGGGGTCGCCCTGCTCCACGATGACGCCGCCGTCCATGAAGATCACGCGGTCGGCCACATCTCTGGCAAAGCTCATCTCGTGGGTGACGATGACCATGGTCATATGTTCGTCGGCCAGCTGGCGGATGACCTTGAGGATCTCGCCCGTCAGCTCCGGATCCAAAGCGGAGGTCGGCTCATCGAAGAACAGGATCTCCGGCTCCATGGCCAGCGCGCGGGCAATGGCCACACGCTGCTGCTGACCGCCGGAGAGCTGGCAGGGATAGGCGTCCGCCTTATCCGCAAGACCCATTTTCTCCAGCAGAGCTATGGCCTTCTCCGTTGCCTCCTCCTTGCTGCGGCCCAGCACATGGATGGGCGCATCCGTGAGGTTTTTCAGCACGGAATAGTGGGGGAAGAGGTTGAAGTTTTGAAACACCAAGCCGAAGCGGCTGCGGATCTTTTTCAGCTGCTGCTTGTCGGCGTATACGGACACACCCCGCTCATTATTTTTGGCGGCATAGTCGCCGGAATAGAGCAGGTCGCCGCTGTCCATCTCCGTCAGCAGAGTGGCGCAGCGCAGCAGGGTGGACTTGCCGCTGCCGGAGGGGCCGATGATGGCCACCACCTCGCCTTTGGCCACGGTGAGGCTGATGTCCTTGAGGACATGGAGCGAGGAGTCATTGAAGCTCTTTTTTACATTTTTGATTTCCAGAATATTCATTTCCCCGCCTCCTTACCTATAATAATTCATCCGCTTTTCGATGCGACCCATGACCACATCCACAATGGCGTTGAACACGAAGTAGAACACGCCGGCAATGAGGAACGGCGTGAAGCTGGTCTCGGAGTTGGAGATCTGCCTGCCGATGGAGAACAACTCTTGATACGACACGCAGAAGGCAATGGAGGTGTCCTTCACCAGAGTCACGACTTCGTTGGTGATGCTGGGCATGATACGCTTGACCACCTGGGGGAGAATGATGCGCATAAAGGTCTGCGCTTTGGTATAGCCCAAAACGCCCGCAGCCTCATACTGGCCGATGGGCATGGACTCGATGCCGCCGCGGTATATTTCGGCGAAATAGGCGGCATAGTTGATAGCAAAGGCAATGACCACGGGAATGAGCTTATTTTGGGCGACACCTATGCCTTCTAATGTGTCTTTGAACAGGTAGTAAGGTCCATAGGTAACGGCCAGAAGCTGCAGCATCAGGGGCGTGCCGCGGAGGATGGAAATGACGAACCGCATCACAGAGGACACGATCCGGCTTTTGCTCATGCGCAGCAGGGCAAAGACCATGCCCAGCGGCAGGGAAAACAGCAGGGTCAGGAAGAAAATGGCACAGGTATTGCCAAGCCCCTCGCTCATTTTCAGCATCATGGTGGATAATGTCATAGTTTCTCCTTGCTCTTTTACACACACGATCCCGAAAGCTCCTAAGGAGCTTTCGGGAAACGTGGGATACTGTTGTTTTTGTCTTACTTATTCAGGAACAGCAGGTTGTTGGTGCTGATGTCGGGATACTTGGCAGCGATCTTGGCGTAGGTGCCGTTCTCCACCAGCGTCTTCACGGCGCCCTCGATGGCCTCGCACAGCTCCTTGTCACCGGAGCGGAAGGCGATGCCGTACTGCTCGGCGCCCAGCTCCTCGCCCAGAACGGTAAAGCCGGCGTTCTTGGCAGCATAGGACTCGGCCACGGGCTTATCCACGATCACGGCGTCCACAGCGTTACCGCCCAGCTCAGTGAAGCATTTGAGGAAGCTGTCGCAGCGCACCAGCTCTTTAAAAGTGGCGGCCAAGGACTCCAGATCGCCGCCCTCATTGAGCAGGCTCTCGCCGGAAGTGCCCAGCTGCACGGCTACGGTCAGGCCGGCCAGATCCTTGGAGGACTTCACGGCGCTGCCTTCCTTGACCATGATGACTTGGGTGTTGTCATAGTAGGGGGCGGAGAGGGTATAGCCGGAGGTCTTCATGCTGTCCAGAATGGTCATGCCGGACCAGATGCAGTCACACTCTTTTTGATCCAGCTGCACCAGCTTCTGCTCCCAGTTCACGGGGAAGACCTTGTACTCCCAGCCCAGCAGGTCGCAGGCGGCCTTGCAGACCTCCACATCGAAGCCGGCATAGCTGCCATCGCTGTCCAGATAGCTGAAGGGGGGATACTCGGCGTCGATACCCTGGATGAAAACTTTTTTGCCGCTGTCGTCCTTCTTGCTGCCGCAGCCGGCCAGCAGGGAAACGGTCATCAGCGCTGCCAGCAGCAGGCACAGAGCTTTCTTCAAATTTTTCATGGTCGTGTTCTCCTTTTCTCTATTCGGCCTTTGGATCCGGCCAATTTCTTATCGCACTACTATATTACCACTTTAGCGTGATAATGTAAAGAAGCGAAGATTACAAATCATGCATAAATTTGGGGAAATGAATTGTGAGATATATACAAATACGGAAAATAGAACAGCGCTTCGGACGGAAAATGGCGGCAAAAAGGAGCAGCCGCCTGCGATTTGCGCAAACGGCTGCATATAAAATGAGCAGATCTGTAAGCCGGGTTCTGTTATCATACGGTCATCTATCTAGGCGTACCGTTGCCGGCACGCTCCAGCCACCTCGGGAGCGGCCGGGCAAGCCAAATGCTCCCATATCGGTGTTGCTCCGGATAGAGTTTACAGCGGCGGACGCTTTCACACGCCGTCGGGTGAGCTCTTACCTCGCCTTTCCACCCTTACCGGCCGACGCGCAAACGCCGAGCCGGCGGTATATCTCTGTTGCACTTTTCCTGAAGTCGCCTTCGGCGGGCGTTACCCGTTATCCTTGCCCTGCGGAGCCCGGACTTT
>OMQS01000153.1 GCA_900313295.1 uncultured Eubacteriales bacterium | reverse complement strand
TCCATCGGTGAGAACCTGCAGATCCGCCGCTTTGTCCGCGTGGACACCAACACCTCCGTGGGTTATGTCCATGCCGGCGGCAAGATCGGCGTGCTGGTGAATCTGGCCGTGGAGGGCGGCATCGACGCCACCGAGATCGGCAAGAACGTCGCCATGCAGATCGCTGCGCTGAATCCCCGTTTCTGGGATAAGTCCCAGGTGAGCCAGGAAGTGCTGGACGAGGAGAAGAAGGTTGCTCTGGCGCTCATGGATCAGGATCCCAAGATGGCCTCCAAGCCCGCTCAGGTCAAGGAGAAGATCGTCATGGGCAAGATGAACAAGTTCTATCAGGAGAACTGCCTGCTGCAGCAGGAGTTCGTCCGCGGCGACCTGTTCACCGGCTCCGTGGAGGGTTACATTGCCGACGCTGCCAAGAAGCTGGGCGGCTCCGTGAAGTTCGTGGACGCCGTGCGTTTCGCCACCGGCGAGGGCATCGAGAAGAAGCAGGAGGACTTCGCCGCTGAGGTCGCTGCTCAGATGAACATGGGCAAGTAATTTTTGTGTAAAACACATATAAAAGGACGGTTCCTTTCGGAACCGTCCTTTTTGCGTGCAAATATAACCTGTCATTGCCAAGCCGGTGCGCCCACCGGCTGTGGCGATCCGTATCCAAAATGTGTAAAGAGAAACGGATCCCCCACGGCCGCTTTGCACCCTCGGAATGACGGTTTTTTTATGATAATTACAACTTTTCCAGCTGCTCCGGTGTGTCAATGTCAATGAGCTGGTCGGAGGGAACGTCCATCAGCAGCAGCTCCTCTTCGTGCGCCAGGATCACCGAGCGGCCGCCGTGGTCGCCGGTGAGAGCCAAAAGCTCCGGATAGAATCTGGCCGGAAAAATGCAGGGGTTGCCACGGCGGCCGTTGTGCCCCAGTCCCACGATGCGGTCGGGGTGGGCGGCGGCAAAATCAATAAGCTCCGCCACGGTCTCCTTTTGCAGCTTGGGCTGATCCGCCACCTGAAACAGCACGGCGTCGCAATCCTGCAGCGCCTGCAGGCCGATGCGGATGGATTCGCTCTGCCCGACTTCCGGATGGGGGTTCGGCAGGGCGGTGAAGCCGTATTTCCGCGCCAGTTCAGCAACCTGGGGATACTGGGTCACCACCACCACCTGCGCTAGCTTGTCGTGGGGGATGGCGGACAGGGCGCACTGGATAAGGGTAGCGCCGCCATCAAATTCCGCCTGCAGCTTGTTCCCGCCGAAGCGGCGGCCGAAGCCTGCCGCCATAAGAACGCAACCGATCTTCATGTACAACACTCCTTTGCTGGTAGTATACCCAGCTTCTCTCTTTTTTGTCAATGAAATGCGTCATTATTTGCAAAATAGAATCACGCTTTCCCTTTTCAAAAGAGCATTTATATGGTACAATTCATAACAGTATTATGTTGAATCACTATATCTTTTTATAAAACATACATAAGGGAGGCTATACAATGCCAGCAACGAAAATCGGCGACAAGATCATTCGGGTGGACGCTGTTGAAAAAGCCCGGGGCGAGGCGACCTATGTCTGCGACATGACCCTGCCGGACATGCAGTACGCCTACATGGTCCGCTCCACGATCCCCAGAGGCACCATTGACGCCATCCACCTGCCGGAGATGCCGGAGGGCTACTACTTCATCTCCGCCAAGGACATCCCCGCACAGGGCAAAAACGAGCTGTGGATGATCATGAAGGACTGGCGCTGCTTTGCCGAGGATTATGTGCTGTATGTGGGTGAGACCATCGGCCTGGTGGTGGGGCCTGACCGCGCGACTTTGAAAGATCTGCGGGATCAGATCAAGATCGACTACACCGAGCAGACCCCCGCCGTGACCATTGACGACGGCATTGCCTCCGTGGGCGGCGCAATGTTCCCGGAGAAGGGCAGCAACGTTATGTGCGAGCTGTTCTGCCAGAAGGGCAGACCCATGGAGGAGGTTTTCGCCGAGGCGGACGAAATTTTCGAGGAGACCCTGACCACGCCTTATCAGGAGCATGTCCACCTGGAGACCAACAGCGCCATTGCCGACTATGAGGACGGGAAGTTCGTGTTCTACGCTTCGGCGCAGTGCCCGTTCTACATCCGCAAGTCCATCGCGGGTCTGCTGGACATCCCCTATGACGACATCATCATCCGTCAGTGCACCACCGGCGGTGCCTTCGGCGGCAAGGAGCATTTCCCGGATGTGCTCTGCGGAGCGCTGCTCATTGCGGAAAACAAGATCCGCAAGCCTATCAAGATGGTCTTTGACCGCGAGGAGGACACCCAGTTCAGCGTGAAGCGCCATCCCTCCAAGTGCATCTACAAGACCGCCGTGAAAAACGGCGAGATCATCGGCACCGAGGGCCATATCTACTACAACTGCGGCGCATACCTGTCCTCCTCCTTCGTGGTGCTGCAGCGCGGCGTGTTCCACGCCAACGGCGTTTACACCATCCCCAACACCTATTTAAAGGGCGAGGGCATCGGCACCAATACCTTCCCCACCTGCGCTTTCCGCGGGTTCGGCGCGCCCCAGACCCTGTTCTGCTTTGAGACCCATCTGACCCATCTGGCGCACCATCTGGGCGTGGATCCGCTGGCGTTCAAGATGCGGTACCTGGCCAAGAAGGGTGACGAGACCACCACCAACGGCCACATCATCGAGGATGTGAAGCTGCCGGAGATGATCGATGTCATCACGAAGGAATCTGACTACTGGAACAAGATCAAGGAATATAAGCCCGGCTGCGGACGGGGCATCGGCGTGGCACTTTATAACCACGGCGGCGCCTTCACCGGCAACGGCGAGCAGGCCATCATCAAGGCGCATGCCCGCCTCACCAAGACCGGCGACAAGGTGGAGATCTTCGTGGGCTCTACGGAAATGGGTCAGGGCTTCCGCACCACCCTGCGCAAGATCTGCGCCGCTACTCTGGGCATTTCCATGGACAATATTGAGTATAAGAATCCCGATACCTCCAAGGTGGTGGATTCCGGCCCCACTGCCGCTTCCCGGTCTACGATGGTCGTGGGCCGTCTGGTGGAGCGGGCCGCGCTGGAGATGAAGGAGCGCTGGAACGAGGGCGATTTCTCCACCGAGGTGGAGTATGAGCATCC
>OMQS01000028.1 GCA_900313295.1 uncultured Eubacteriales bacterium | reverse complement strand
TGGGCTTTAAGCTGGATCTTTTTGTGCTGGACGTGACCTTTATCGGCTGGGGCCTCCTCTGCGGGCTGACGCTGGGCATTCTCTCCATCTGGATCCAGCCCTACATTCAGCAGACGGATCTGGCTTACTTCGACGCCATTCGGGCAGCCAAGGGCATGAACGGCGTCGATGCGGCTGAGGACGACGGCTTCCGGCCGGACGACAGGTTTTGATTTGACAGATTGAGGACAGCGGGCAGCCGCTGTCCTTTTTTGTTGGCGGGCAAGGGCGCAATTTTCTTGAAAAGGGGCGGGGAATACGGTATAATGGGGCTACAAACCCCCACGGAGGTGCGACTATGGAGCGTATCAGCAAGGAAAACTACTATCTGGACATCGCTCAGACGGTTTTGGAGCGAGCCACCTGCCTGCGCCGGATCTATGGCGCCATCATCGTGAAAAACGATGAGATCATCTCCACAGGCTACAACGGCGCCCCCCGCGGCCGGCGCAACTGCGTGGACATGGGCTACTGCACCAGAGAAGCCTTGCGGGTGCCCCGCGGGGAGCGGTATGAGCTGTGCCGCAGCGTCCACGCCGAGGCCAACGCCATCATCTCCGCCTCCCGTCGGGACATGGTGGGCGGCACGCTGTATCTGGTGGGCAAAAACGCCCAGACCGGCGAACTTCTGGGGGACGCCACAAGCTGCGCCATGTGCCGCAGACAGGTCATCAACGCAGGCATTGCACGGGTGGTCATCCGCAAGACGCCCACGGAGTTTGACGTAGTGGACGTGTCGGACTGGGTGGCCGGAGACGACCTGCCCTTTTCGGAGAATATCGGCGGATGATATGGCCGGCGAAAGGCTTGCCGCCTGCGGGCGACAAGCTCTGCGTGACTTTTTTGTGCTTTTTCGGCGGAGCCGAACATTATATAGGATAAAAATGAATAAAGGAGTGCGGTAAGAATGTTGAACGAAAGGAAGACGGAAGCCTACTGCGCCATTCTGGCGGAGGAGCTTCTACTGGCCACAGGGTGTACGGAGCCCATCGCCGTTGCGTATTGTGCTGCAAAGCTGCGCGAGGTGCTGGGCGGTAAACCGGAAAAAGTGCTGGCAGAGGTCAGCGGCAACATCCTGAAAAACGTGAAGTCTGTGGTAGTGCCCAACACCGGCGGGCGGCGGGGCATCGACGCCGCCATCGCCGTGGGCATCGTGGCGGGGGACGCAGACGCCGAGCTGCAGGTGCTGGCCAGGGTCACGGAGGAGGATGAAGGCCACATCCAGTCGTATCTGGACGGCACGGACATCACCGTCGCCTGCCCCGAAACGCCTTGCATGCTGGACATCCGCCTTACCGGTTGGTTGGGCGAACACAAGGCCGTGACCCGCGTGGCCAACAACCACACGAATCTGGTCTATATGGAAAAGGACGGTCAAGTCCTGCTGGAAAAGCCCATGAGCGCCTCTGCCGAGGACAATCTGCAGGACAAGAGCGTTCTGAATGTGAAAGACATTCTTACCTTTATTGAAACCGTACCCATTGCGCGCATCCGCCCTCTCATCAGCCGACAGATCGAGTGCAACGGCGCCATTGCCGCCGAGGGGCTGCGGGGGAGCTGGGGCGCCAACATCGGTTCCACCCTCCTCTCCACCGGCAGCGGCATTGAGACCGAAGCCCGCGCCTGGGGCGCCGCCGGCTCCGATGCCCGCATGAACGGCTGCGAGATGCCCGTGGTCATCTGCTCCGGCAGCGGCAACCAGGGCATCACCGCCTCCGTGCCCGTGTGGCGCTACGGCCTGTTCATGGGCGCAAGCGAGGAGAAAATTCTGCGGGCGGTGGCGCTGTCTGACCTCATCACCATCCACCAGAAGACCGGCATCGGCCGGCTGAGCGCCTACTGCGGCGCGGTGTCCGCCGGCGTGGGGGCGGGGTGCGGCATTGCGTGGCTGCGGGGCGCCGATTACGACGGCGTGAGCCACACGATCTGCAACGCCGTGGCCATGATCTCCGGCTGCATCTGCGACGGCGCCAAGGCAAGCTGTGCCAGCAAGATCGCCATGGCCATCGGCACGGGTATTCTGGGGTACAATATGTATCTCGGCGGCAATAATTTCCGCCCCGGCGACGGCATTGAGGGCGCGGACGTGGAGGACACCATCCGCAACGTGGGCATTCTGGCCTCCAAGGGGATGCACGAAACCGACCGGGTGATTTTGAATATTATGACGGGAAGATAAGTATATAAATGGTATAAAACAGGCAAGTGCAGCATTGGGCACCTGCCTGTTTTTTTAGAGAGGATACGGATTGCCACACCGGTGTGCGCGTCGGTTCGCAATGACATTTTTAAGGGGGCAGCGGGGTGTGAAAACGGGCGGGGGTCTCCCCCGCCCGTTTGGCTTGCAGCTCTTATTTTTTATTTATATTCCGGAGCGTCAGGGGTGCGGCGATAGAGGAGGGGGCGACCTTCGGAGTCTACCAGCACGGTAAGGCCGCCGGAGCTGCCGCTGGCGTGATAGAGGTACTGCACACCGGTCAGGGTGTCCACCCAGACCTCCGAGCAGGTGATGATGCCGCTCTCCTCCAGCACCTTCACGAAGCGGTCGGTGTTTTCCTTCCTGGCCATTTTTTACGCCTCCGGCTTGTCGCCGAGAATGGTTTTGGCGCTGGCGGCCAGACCCGCCAGACCTTGAATTTCGCTGGGAATGATGAGTTTGGTGGCCTTGCCGTCGGCCACCTTCTCCAGCGCCTCCAGCGCCTTGAGTTTGATGACCTGATCGTTGGGAGCGGCTTCGTTGAGCAGCTTCAAAGAGTCGGCCATGGCCTGCTGCACCTTCAGAATGGCGGTGGCTTCGCCCTCGGCCTGCATGATGCGCGCCTGCTTGGCGGCGTCGGCCTGCAGCAGAACGGACTGCTTCTCGCCCTCGGCGATGAGCACCTTGCTGGCCTTTTCGCCCTCGGCCTGCAGGATGGACTCGCGGCGCTCGCGCTCGGCCTTCATCTGCTTTTCCATGGCGTTCTGGATCTCGCGGGGCGGCAGGATGTTCTTCAGCTCCACGCGGTTGACCTTAATGCCCCAGGGGTCGGTGGCTTCGTCCAGAATGGCGCGCATTTTGGCGTTGATGGTGTCGCGGCTGGTGAGGCTCTGATCCAGCTCCAGCTCGCCGATGATGTTGCGCAGGGTAGTGGCGGTGAGGTTCTCAATGGCGCTCATGGGGTACTCCACGCCGTAGGTGTAGAGCTTGGGGTCGGTGATCTGGAAGTAGATCACGGTGTCAATCTGCATGGTGACGTTATCCTTGGTGATGACGGGCTGGGGGTCGAAGTCCGCCACCTGCTCTTTAAGGCTCACCTTTTTCACCACGCGCTCAATGAACGGCAGCTTCAGGTGCAGACCCACGCCCCACACGGCATGAAAGGCACCCAGACGCTCCACCACATAGGCCTTGGACTGCTGCACGACGTGGATGTTGCTGACGATAAGGATCAGCACCAGCACGATCAGGATCACCAGCGCAACGGTTCCGGCATTGAAATTCGAGAATAAATTGCCCATTTTTGTTCCTCCTTGATTCTACATAATATGTGTATACTTTTTTGATTTTATAATTTTTCCACAAAGAGCTTTACGCCCTCCATGCGCACGATGCGC
This sequence comes from uncultured Eubacteriales bacterium, assembly GCA_900313295.1. Taxonomy (GTDB): domain Bacteria; phylum Bacillota; class Clostridia; order Oscillospirales; family Oscillospiraceae; genus Vescimonas. The sequence goes on along the minus strand of OMQS01000028.1, from coordinate 1,038 downwards.
ACCATGGCGTCCTCCGGCAGCACCTCGCCGCTTTCGCTGCGGGCAGACCAGGTTTTCCCCTCCACATATACGGCGCCGGCGGACTCGTTATTATCAATGGTTTCGGTCACGCGGGCTTCTTTTCCCAGCACGGCGTCGGCGTTGGTGGGGACGATGCTCCTGGCCATCATTTTGCGCACCAGCGGACGGGTGGCCAGCAGCGCTGCAATGGACACCACGAAAAACAGCGTCACCTGCAGCCAGACGGCTCCGCCGCAGATGGCGGCGATGAGCCCCGCCGCGCTGCCCAACACGAACCAGATGGACGTCAGCCCCGCCGTGGCCGCTTCCACGATGCCGAAGACCACCATGGCGGCGATCCAGATCACAGTTGCCATGTCCGTTGTTCCTCCTTTCAGGAAAAGCCCCATAAGACCCGCCAGCAGCGCCACACCCAGCAGGATGCCGCCGGCCAGCCACTTATTGCGGGGCGAGAGATTATTGACGAATGCGGAAACCGACGTCCGCAGGGAGCCGGCAGGCGCCGTTTCCCGGGAAATGGGGGCACTCTCCCCCTGCTCAAACAGGTCGTTGAGGGTGACGTGGTACTGCCGGCAGATGAACAGCAGCTTCTCCATCTCGGGGTAGCCCTTGCCGGACTCCCACTTGCTCACCGCCTGACGCGACACCTGCAGCTGCTCGGCAAACTGCTCCTGCGTCAGGCCGCTGCTGCGGCGCAGAAGCTGCAATCGTTCTCCAAAAGCCATGGTTTTCCTCTCCTTCTTTGACTTAATAGTACCAGAAAAGCAGGGGTTTGTCTATCAACCTGTAGTTACAGACAAAAATATTTCGCCGCAACCCTGGGTTGCGCCCCTTCTCGGGCGTCCCTCGCGTGCCCTTCCCTGCTGCTTTCACGGATCTATCGCGTTGGGTGGCCTTTTTCTCCATTATACAGGAAGTTCGCCCCGCGCACCACTGTTTTTTCTTGCACTTTCCGCATTTATATCCTATACTGTTGGCAGAAAGAAAACGTGCTTGAGGTATGCTTTTATGGCAAGA
>OMQS01000094.1 GCA_900313295.1 uncultured Eubacteriales bacterium | reverse complement strand
GGCGACCTGAGCGAAAATTTTGAGTATAAATGCGCCAAGCAGGAGAAAAACCGCAACGACAGCCGCATCCGCTATTTGCAGCGCATGATAAAAACCGCCAAGGTCATTGAAGACCGATCGGGCGAGGACACGGCGGGGCTTTACGACACGGTGGAGATATTCATGGAAAACACCGGAAAAAGCCGGAAGATCACCTTGGTGACCACCCTGCGGCAAGACGCCCTGAAGGGGCTTATCAGCAAGGAATCGCCTGTGGGACGGGCGGTGCTGGGGCACAGAGTCGGCGAACGGGTGCAGGTGCAGATGGAAAACGGCAGCACCTACTGGCTGCAGATACGGGGCATTGAAAAAGGGGCGGACGACGGCTCCATCCCCATCGGCAGCTTTTGACAGGGGGGATTTTTGTGAAAAAAACATGGGCTATTGTGGCCGGCGGGAAGTTCTCGCCGTTGCGGGATATTGAAAAATGTGAATACATCATCGCCTGCGATCTGGGATATGAGTATCTGCATCGGGAGGGGCTGCGGCCGGATCTGCTGGTGGGGGACTTCGACTCCTACACGGGGCCGCTGCCGGAGGGCGTGCCGAGGCTCGACCTGCCCGTGGAAAAGGACGACACGGACACCATGGCGGCTATCCGGCACGCCGCGGCGCAGGAGGCGTGCGGGGAGATCTGGCTGTACTGCGCGCTGGGCGGCCGGCTGGATCATCTGCTGGGCAACTTGCAGGCGGTGGCCTTTGCCGTCCGGCGGGGCATCCCAGCGCGGATCGTGGACGAGGAGAACGAGATACTCGTCTTTTCCGGCGGGAGCGTGACTGTGCCGGAGCGGGCGGGGTACTCGCTGTCTGTGCTGGCGCTGTCGGATCGGTGCACGGGCGTGAGCATCCACGGGACGAAATACGAGCTGGAGCACGTCACGGTGGAGAACAGTTTTCCCATCGGCGTGAGCAACCAATGGCGGGGCACGGCGGAGATCACCGTGGAGCAGGGCGTGCTGGCTGTCATCGAATCAAAAATGTAACGGCATACCGGACTTTCTTCGGAGAGTCCGGTATTTTTTTCATAGAATGCCCAAAATGCGGCAAACTAAGGGTATCTTTTTGCGAGGAGATGGAAGCTATGGCATCAAAACGACTGGGACGGCAGACCGTGCGCCTGGAGGAGCCGGTGAGCGTGGTGTCCTTTGCCAACATTGGGGGCAAGCAGGAGGCCAGAGGACCCTTGGCCGCCTATTTCGACGAGCTGAATCAGGACGCCTACTTCGGGCAGAAAAGCTGGGAGAAGGGGGAGTCCGCCATGCAGCAGTTTGCCCTGCAGAAGGCCATGGAAAAGGGCGGTCTGCGGGCGGAGGATCTGGACTATGTGCTGGCGGGGGATCTGCTGAACCAGTGCATCGGCACGTCCTTCGGTCTGCGGGATTTCAAAATTCCGTTTTACGGGCTGTACGGCGCCTGCTCCACCATGGGGGAGAGCCTGTCTCTGGCGGCGCTGCTCATTGACGGCGGCTTTGCCCGTCTGGCCGCCGCCGTCACCAGCTCTCACTTCTGCACGGCGGAGCGGCAGTACCGGATGCCGGTGCTCTACGGCAACCAGCGCACGCCTACCGCCCAGTGGACGGCCACCGCCTCCGGCTGCTGCATTCTGGGGCGGCAGGGGGACGGGCCGTATATCACCCACGTCACCTGCGGACGCATTATGGATCTGGGCATCAAGGACGTGAACAACATGGGGGCGGCCATGGCGCCGGCGGCCTATGACACGCTGGCGGCGCTGTTTCGGGAAACGGACACGAAGCCGGAGGAGTATGACCTCATCGTCACCGGAGACCTGGGGGAGCTGGGGCACGACATCGTGGTGGACTTCTTTCGGGAAGACGGCTTGGATCTGGGGGAGCGGTACACGGACTGCGGCCTGCTGCTCTATGACCGCGAGGAGCAGGACATGCACGCCGGCGCCTCCGGCTGCGGCTGCTCGGCGGCGGTGCTCAACGGATATTTATTAGGCGGGCTGCGGGCGGGACGATGGAATAAGATCATCTTTGCCCCCACCGGCGCGCTGCTGTCCCCCACCTCCTCGTTTCAGGGGGAGAGCATCCCGAGCATCTGTCACGCAGTGGTCATCTCTGCGGGAAAGGAGAATTGATATGCAGTATCTTCATGCGTTTTTATGCGGCGGCGTGCTGTGCGCCATCGGCCAGCTGCTCATTGACAAGACACAGCTCACACCGGCGCGGATCCTCACGGGCTATGTGGTGGCGGGGGTGCTGCTGCAAGCGGTGGGGGTGTACCAGTACGCCGTGGACTGGGGCGGCGCAGGGGCGACGGTGCCGCTGACGGGCTTCGGCTATTGTCTGGCAAAGGGCGTGGCCAAGGCAGTGGCGGAGAAGGGGCTTTTGGGCGCTCTTACCGGCGGGCTTACGGCCACGGCCGGAGGCATTGCGGCGGCGGTAGTCTTCGGCGTGTTGATGGCCGCTCTATTTAAGCCGAAAGATAAGCGTTGACAAATACCCGAGGGGGGTATATAATGACGGCGTAAAAAATAATACCCCCAGGAGGTATAATGAAATGAACTGCTGCTGCCATCAGAAAACAAAGCACCGCTCCCCAGAGGAGCAAAAAAGCCTTGTGAACCGCCTCAGCCGCATTGAGGGACAGGTGCGTGGTCTGCGGGACATGCTGCAAAGGGACGCGTACTGCCCGGACATTCTGGTGCAGGTGTCGGCGGTGAACGCGGCGCTGAACAGCTTCAGCAAGGAGCTGCTGGCCACCCATATCCGTACCTGCGTGGCCGACGGCATCCGGCGGGGGGAGGACGAGGTCATCGACGAGCTGGTGACCACCCTGCAAAAGCTCATGAAGTGAGGAGATGAAAATTTATGACGATGCAATTTGCCGTGACCGGAATGACCTGCGCGGCCTGCTCGGCGCATGTGGAACGGGCGGC
>OMQS01000091.1 GCA_900313295.1 uncultured Eubacteriales bacterium | reverse complement strand
GCTGAAAATTCGTTGGCCTCCTGCTCCTGCAGTACGCCGGTGCCTGGGCCGGTGATGGGCGCATGATCCAGATGATGGCAAAGAATGTGCCCCAACTCGTGGCTCAACAGAACCATCTGCTCCTGCTGGGACAGATTCTCCAGTATAAAAACGATCCGCAGGTTGGTGTCCTGATAGGTGAAGGCGGATTGGCTTGCGGCATAGTCAAACAGCCGCAGGGCGGTCAGCAGCGTGGTGACCTCCTTGCAGTTGGATGTCCGGCTGTACTCCACGAGAGAAAAGCCCTGCGCCTGCAGGGCTTTTTTGAGATCCGAAATGGAAAACGGACGATGATGAAATTGCGCCAGAAAGGTGCGCGCTTCACGCTGCGCTGTCGTCATAAAACCGACCCCTTCTTACTCGTTCTCTTTATTTTTCAGGCTGCGCAGAGCGTCCGCCGCTTCTGCGGCGCTCTCGGCGGGCAGGTTCACGCTGGTAAAGCTGCCGCCAAAGGCAGCGGCCTGGCCGGAAAACGCCTCCGACGCCTCGCGGCAGCGCTCGGCCTCTACCTTCAGCACGGTGGCCACGGTGTGGCGGCCGTAGTTGTCCAGCTGCGCGTACTGCGTCAGCAGCTCCTGGGTGTCGTCGGTGAGGTAGAAGGCGGAGTCGTCCGACAGAGCCTTGATGCCCAGCGTCTTGCAGATCTGCACCACCGTGTCAAAGGAGGAGCCGCCGATCCCGTTGTGCAGGGCGCTGTTGATGGTCGACAGAGGAATGTTCACGGCAAAAGCGAACTGGCGCACACTTTTGTACTGGCGTGCGATCTCTGTGCGTACAATTTTAGTTAAGTTATCCATATTCATCCCTCTATTCCTTTATGAGTAATTTCCTTCTTTCATAATAGCATAAAACCGGAAAAATGCAATAGGAATTATTTTCCAAAAAATGGGAAAAATTTTATGAATTTTGACGGACACCTGTCTGACGCTGCCGAAACTGCGCTGAAAAACGACAGGACAGAAGAAAGGGTTTATTTTGCCGAGCGAGTATGGTATACTTACTATAAGTGCGAATCTGCCGGAAGGAGGGGTCATCGATCAAACGGAATAAAACCGGAAAACAGAGAACGTTTTTTGCCATGGTCAAGGATCTGATTGACCGCTACTATGGCCACGATGTCGCCCGAGACGGGGCGGCGCTGACCTACTATCTGCTTTTTGCCATTTTTCCGCTCCTGGTGTTCATCAGCACGCTGGTGGGTCTTATGGAGCTGGACGTTGAGAGCGTGATGCTCTCCATGAGCCGCATCCTGCCGGAGCAGGTGGTGGGCATCATAGGCAGCTATCTGGAGTATGTGTCCACCAGCCCCAGCCGGCAGCTGCTGGTGTTCAGCCTGATCTTTTCCGTGTGGTTCCCCATGCGAGCCACCAGCTGCCTGCTGCACTCCGTGCGCAAGGCCTACGGCGTGCCCCAGCCCCCCGACATCATCGGCGGCACCCTGCGCAACCTGCTGTTCACCCTCTGGCTCATCGTCACCATCGCCGCCAGCATCGTGCTCACCACCGTGGGTCGTCGGGCGCTGGAGTTCGTGTCGGGGCTTATCCATCTGCCGGAGGGCTTTATCGACCTGTGGGGCACCTTGCGTTTCGTGTTTCTGGGCGTCATCATGCTGCTGGTGCTGGTGCCGCTGAACATGCTGGCGCGGGGGCACCGGTGCCCGCTGCGGGAGGTGGTGCCGGGGGTGCTGCTGAGTATGCTGGCGTGGCTGACCCTGTCCGTGGCATTTTCCTATTATGTGGAAACAGTGGCGCATTATACGGAGCTGTACGGCTCCATTGCCACCATCGTGGTGGTGCTGCTGTGGCTGTATATGAGCGGTCAGGTGCTCATCATGGGCGCGGAGTACAATGGCTTCCGCCTTGCAAATAAAGAAACGAAAATCATCCGTCCGCCGGAAGGGAAGGAAGACGCAAAATGAAAATTATCATCGTGGGAAACGGAAAGGTGGGCTACGCCATCGCCAGCCAGTTGGCGGGGGAGCACCACGACATCGTTATGGTGGATGACAGCGCCGCCGCCTTGCACAAGGCGGAGAACGCGCTGGACGTCATGTGCATTGAGGGCAACGGCGCCTCCATCCGCGTGCTGAAGGAGGCCGGCGCACAGGCGGCGGATCTGGTCATCGCCGTCACCAACCTGGACGACACGAACCTGCTCTGCTGCTTCATCGCCAAGAAGCTGGGCGCCGGCCACACCATTGCCCGTGTGCGCAGTCCGGAGTATCGTCGGGATGCCGATATGCTGAAAAAGGAGATCGGCCTTGACATGGTCATCAATCCCGACTTGGCCGCGGCGCAGGAGATCGCCCGCATCGTGTCCACCCCCTCGGCCTTCTCCGTGGAGCCGTTTGCCCGCGGGCGCATCGACATGATCGGCTTTGACGTCACTGCCCAGACCTGCGTGGCGGGTCGCTCCCTCAGCGAGTTCAGCAGCCACACTTCTGCCAAGGTGCTCTTCTGCGTGGCGGTGCGCGGCGGCGAAACGGTGATCCCCAACGGCGCATTTGTGCCCCAGATCGGGGACAAACTATACATGATCGGCGCCAAGGGGCAGCTGCAGGACATGCTCCACAGTCTGGGTCACTCCCAGCAGAAGGTGCGCGCCGTGTCCATTCTGGGCGGCAGCCGCACGGCCATGTATCTGGTGTGGGAGCTGAAAAAGCGGGGCATCAAGTCCCAGATCGTGGAGATGAACCACCAGAAGTGCCTGCTGCTCTCCGCCGAGCTGCCGGACACTCTCGTCATCGAGGGGGACGGCACGGACAATGACCTCCTGCGGGAGGAGGGCGTGTTTGCGGCGGACGTCTTCGTGTCCCTGACGGATCGGGACGAGGAGAACCTGCTCATGGCGCTCAGCGCCCAGCGGGCAGGCGTGGGCAAGGTGCTGGCCAAGATGACCCGCCCCAATTATATGGATCTGGTGCAGGACACCCGCATCGGCAGCATCATCAGCCCCAAGGATCTGGTGGCCAACCAGATCACCCGCTATGTCCGCGCGCTGGCTAACTCCGAGGGCAGCTTCGTGGAGAGCCTGTATAAGATGATGGGTGGGCAGGTGGAGGCGCTGGAGTTCACCGCCGGCCCCGAGTGTCGGGAGCTGCTGAATAAGCCCATGAAGGATCTGCCCCTGAAGCAGGGGGTTCTGGTGGGCGCCATTGCCAGGGACAAGGAGATCATCATTCCCGATGGCAATTCCTGCATCCGCGAGGGCGACCATGTGGTGGTGGTCACCAAGACCACCGGCACCGATGACCTGATGGATATTCTGCGATAAAACAAAAGGAAGTGTTTTTAATGGACACCATGAACGAAAAGCTGCGGGAGTACGCCAGGCTCCTCGTTGAAGTGGGGCTTCATGTGCAGAAGGGGCAGACCCTTGTCATCTCCAGCCCCGTGGAGTGCGCATTTTTTGCTCGCCTGTGTGCCTCGGCGGCCTATGATGTGGGCTGCCGCGAGGTGGTGATGAACTGGCACGACGACTATCTGGCGCGGGAGAAGTTCCTCCGAGCCGACGACGCCGTGTTTGACGAGGTGCCCCGGTGGCGGCAGCATTTTTTCAATGATTATGCCAAGGCCGGCGCTGCCTATCTGGCCATTGATGCCGAGGATCCGGAGCATCTCAAGGGCGTGGATCCCGACCGCCGTGTGCGCGCTCTGCGGGTGAGCGG
>OMQS01000100.1 GCA_900313295.1 uncultured Eubacteriales bacterium | reverse complement strand
CCCGAGGCCAGCTCCGCCCGATAATGGCTCTCCTGATGCGCCCGCAGCGCCTTTACGATCTCCTCCACGGATGCAAAAGGATCGGCCACGGTCTTCACCGTTTCATAGCGCAGGGCAAGGCTCTCCCGTCCGCCGGAGCAGTCGGCGTGCGCCGGCGCGGCAAAGGATTGCAGCGAACGGCAGTACTGCGCCCGATAGTGGATGAGGATGGCTCCCATCCGGCACATCTGCTCGTTGAACTCCGGCAGCATCTGCAAAAGAGAGGGGTTCTCCTCGCTGTCCCGCAGGATGCGGGTCTTGTGTTCATATAATCGGTGGTACTCCCCCAGCGTCTCGGCGTAGCGGGGGCGCAGCTGGCACAGGGACTGATCCATGAACTTCCGCCGCGCGGCAGCCCCTTCCCGAATGATGAATAAATCTTCGGGGCTGAAAAACACCGTGTGCAGCACGTCGGAAAGCTCCGAGGCGTTCTTGGCGGCCACGCCGTTCACGGTCATTTTCCGCCGCCGGCCGGCCTGCAAGGTGATTTCCGTGATAAATTCCCGCTCACGGGAGAAGATCTCTCCCCGCAGAAACGCCTGCGGGCTTTCAAATCCGATCAGCTCCCTGTCCGCCCTTGTGCGGGGCGACCGGCCGCAGGAAAGATACACCACGGCCTCCAGCAGGTTGGTCTTGCCCTGTGCATTCTCCCCGTGGATCACATTGCACGCCGGATCAAACGTCAGCGTCTGCTCCCGATAGTTGCGAAAGCCGCGCAGGGTCAGCTTATTGATCTGCATAGCGCACGCCAAGGAGCAGACCGTGGTAGTCCACCGTGTCGTCGGGACGTATTTTTCTGCCCCGCTGGGTGCAGACTGCGCCGTTCACCAGCACCTCGCCCTCCTGCACGCGGATCTTCGCCTCGCCGCCGGTGGCCACAGCGTCCGCCAGCTTCAAAAGATCCTGCAATTTGATATATTCCGTTGTAATGGTGACCATTTTCATCGTCTTATCCTCACGCCTTCAGCCGCACGGGCAGCACCATGTAAAGAAAATTGTCGCTGCCGTCCACGGGAGTCAGCACGCAGGGGCTGATGCCCGTGTTCAGCTCCATCACCACCTGCTCCGCCGGCGCAAAGCGCAGAGCATCCATGAGATAGCGGTTGTTGAATCCTATTTCCAGCCCCTGACCGTCGCCGTCCACAGGACAGACGTCGGTAGCCTCGCCGTTGCCGGTCTTGGCGGACATGATGACGCTGCCGTTTTCCAGCAGGCAGCGCACGGGGCTTTTCAGCTTTTCGCTGATGACCACGCTCACGCGATCCAGACTGCTGAGCATGGTCTTGGTGTCCACGGTGAGGCGGATGGGATTGTTGCGGGGAATGGCGTTTTTATAGTCCAGAAATTCGCCGTCCAGCTTGCGGCAGATGAGCCGAGTGGAGCCGGTTTCAAACATAAGGTGCCGCTTGCCGAGGATCACGGTGATAGGCTCCTCGCTGTCCTCGCAGATCCTTTCCACCTCGTTCAGCGCGTTGCCGGGGCACACGAAGCGGAAGGCGCCGCCCTCCAGCTTCTCGATCTTCTCCCGCCGCAGCGCCAGCCGGAATCCGTCCACGGACACCGCCGTCACGCCGTTAATGCCCACTTCAAAGAGCGTTCCGGTGTGGATGGGGCGGTTTTCGTTGGTGGAAACGGCGAAGGACGTCTGGTTGATCATGGCTTTCAGGATGCCCTGCTGAATGGTGAAGGTGTACTCGTCGTCCACCTCTGGCATTTCGGGGTAGTCGTCGGCGGACAGACCCAGAATCTCAAACCGCGCGTCGCCGCAGGTGAGCGTGACCATGAACTTTTCGTCGGCGGAAAACACGATGACGTCATCGGGCATTTTGCGGATAATGTCCCCGAACAGGCGGGCGCTGAGCACGATGCGGCCGCCCTCCCGAATATCGGCCTCCAGGCGGGTGCGGATGCCGGTCTGCATATTGTAGCCCGACAGGGTCAGCACGTCGTCGCCCTCCAGCAGCAGCCCCTCCAGCGCGGGAATGGAGCTTTTTGTGGCGACGGTGCGGGAGGCGGTGTTCACGGCAAGCTGCAGCAGCGCCTTTTCGCAGGAAAACTTCAGCATGGCACTTCATCCTTTCATTTCAGAAAAAATTCCGCGCATATTTTATGCGCACAGAACATAAACTAAGTATTTTTTAGTAACAGTAGTTGTAGGGAAAACTTTTGTGGAAACCCCTCGCAAAGCCGCGGAAAAGCAGCCTTTTTTTTCCACACGGAGCGGTGCGGGATTCCACAGCTTTCCACGGGAAAAGAGCGGAAATATTTTATCCACAACCTTTCCACGCGGAGATCACAAGCTATGTGGAAAAATCAGCCCTTGGGGTTGGCGTTTATGTTGGTGGTGATCTGCTTCACGGTCTCGGCAAAGGCGGGGTCGGAGCGCATTTGCTTTTCCACCTTGTCCAGGGAGTGCAGCACCGTGGTGTGATCCCTGTCGCCGAACTCCTTGCCGATGTCCACCAGATTCATGCAGATCATGCGCCGCATGAGGTACATGGCGATCTGACGGGCGTTCACCACCTCGCGGCCGCGGCTCTGACCCCGCAGCACGTCCTCGTCGATGTGGTAGGTGGTGCAGATGTAGCTCACCACCGCCTGCGCCGTGGGGACGTACTCGTTGTTTCGCTTGATCATGTCGCGGATGGCTTTGAGAATGTCCTCCTGCGCCATGGTGCTGCCCATGAGATCGTAATAGGCCAGAATTTTGTTCAGCGTGCCCTCAATCTGCCGCACGTTGGCGGTGACGTTCTCCGCGATGAGATCCGTCACGGGATCGGAGAGCTTCACGCCCAGCATGGCGGACTTGTTTTTCACGATGGCCAGCCGCGTTTCGTAGTCCGGCGGCGTCACGTCTACCATCAGACCCCACTCAAAGCGGGTGCGCAGCCGATCCTCCAGCTTGGTCATTTCGCGGGGCGGCCGGTCGGAGGTGAGGACGATCTGTTTGCCGGCCTCGTAGAGAGAATTAAAGGTATGGAAAAATTCCTCCTGGGTCTGCTCCTTGCCGGCGATGAACTGCACGTCGTCCACCAGCAGCAGCGTGGCCTGACGGTATTTCTCCCGAAACTCGGCGTTTTTGCCCTCGCGGATGGATGCCACCAGTTCATTGGTGAAGTCGTCGCCCTTGATGTACACGATCTTCGCGTCGGGGTGATTCTGCTTCAGCCCGTGGGCGATGGCGTAGAGCAGGTGGGTCTTGCCCAGGCCGGAGTCGCCGTAGATGAACAGCGGGTTGTAGTTTGCGCCCGGGCGCTCGGCCACGGCGTGGGCGGCGGCGTAGGCCAGCTTGTTGCTGGGCCCCACCACATAGTTTTCAAAGGTGAAAACGCAGGAATCCCCCACGTCCTTCGGGTGATCCGGCGTCACGCCGTGGTAGGCCGACAGCTGCTCGTCGTTTAAAATTTTGATCTCGAAATCCGCCGAAAAAAGCTCCCGCAGGGCGTCCCGTATGTGGGGCAGAAAGCGCGCCTCGATGGTCTTTTTCTTAAATTCGTTGCCGCAGTGCAGCACGAAGGCGGAGTCCTCCATGGTCACCACCTCCACCTCGTCGAACCAGGTGTTGATGGTGGTGGGGGCCAGCTGCTGTGACATCTGCTGCAGCACGCTGCCCCATACATCGGTCAGTGAATTCAAAGTGATAGCTCCCCTTTCCCAAAGTTGATTCTATATATTGGAAGATCCCGCCACCGTTGTTGCACAAAAGGGGGCAACACCGTGGAAAAATTTTTTTATTTTTTGCAAAATGCGGAAAAAAGCCGCCGCCGATGCGCACCGCACTTCCAAAAAACTGTCCTTGCGAACCAGCGACCGACGTCACTGGTGTGGCAATCCGCACTCCCCGCGCCCTGTGTCCTTCGCAGAGGGCGATGCGCACATCGCGTCCCGCCTGCCGCAAAAGCGGGCGAAACAGCCGCACCATAAGTATAGCAGAAATCCAATCAAAAGTCCAATACTTTATATTTAAATAAGGTGTATATTTTTCCTGCCCCCACCGGCACATTTTCTCTCAAAACCGCCCCCGCGTGGCAAATATTTCTGTTGACAGGCTGTTTTCCCTTATGTATAATAAGCAGAGCGCCGCTTTGTCGGCGTATGAACTTGTCAACTGCGGGGCAGGAGTCATCCTGCCCGCCGTCGAGTAAGTGCGGCGGAGCCTTTTCCGCCGCCGGATTTTCTATGTAATGGAGGTGTCCTGCAATGTTCCGTACCTATCAGCCCAAGAAGCGCCAGCGCTCCAAGGTGCACGGCTTCCGCAAGAGAATGGCTACTGCCAACGGCCGCAAGGTTCTGGCTCGTCGCCGTGCCAGGGGTCGTGCTCGTCTGACCCTCTGAGGTCACGGAAGGTGCATCCGGCATAGCTCGTGAAAACAGGGACGGTGGAAGGGAAAACTGCCGTCCCTATTCGTCTATGCTCGTGTCGCTTGGAAAAGTCAGGAGTGAGCCATGAAAGCAGCCGTAACGGTCAAGGAAAATTATGAATTTCGCCGCATTTACCGGAAGGGTCGGTCTGCCGTTTGCCCCTACCTGGTGGTCTATTGCCTGAAAAATCGGGCGGGAGGCAGCCGTCTGGGGGTCACGGTGAGCAAGAAGCTGGGGCACGCGGTGGTGCGCAATCGGGTGCGCCGCCGGATCCGCGAGCTTTACCGCCTGAACCGCGATAAAATGCAGTCCGGCTGGGACGTCATCATCGTCGGCCGCAGCCGCAGCATCGGCGGCTCCTTTCAGAAAATGACCGAGGCCTATCTGGACTGCCTGCGCCGGCTCTCCCTTCTGCGGGAGGAGGACGCATGAAAAAGTTCGTGACCTCTGCCATCCGGTTTTACCAGCGGCAAATTTCGCCGCTGTCGCCCCCCCGCTGCCGCTATATCCCCACCTGCTCGGAGTACGCTCTGGAGGCGGTGGAGAAGTACGGCGCCGTCAAGGGGAGCTGGCTGGCCGCCAAGCGCATCCTGCGGTGCAACCCCTTCCACAAGGGCGGGTATGATCCCGTCCCGTAAGCAACGGTTTTTCCCAAGTATCAAACGGAGGAAAAAAATATGTTCGCACAACTCGGATATTATATCTGTGTGCCTTTTGCCTGGCTGACCCGCGTGTTTTACTCGCTGACGGGTTCCTACGGCTTGGCGCTGATCCTCTTCACCCTGGTGGTGAAGCTGGTGATCCTGCCCTTCCAGCTCAAGGGTAAAAAGAGCATGCTGCGCATGAGCCGTATGCAGGGTAAGATCAAGGAGATCCAGACCAAGTACGCCAATAACAAGCAGCGCCAGCAGCAGGAAATGGCGGATCTGTATGCCCGCGAGGGCGTGAACCCCATGTCCGGCTGCCTGTGGTCCTTCCTGCCCTTCCCCATTCTCATCGCCCTGTATGCCATCATCCGCCAGCCCCTGCGCTACCTTATGGGTCTGAGCGTGGAAACCATTTCGTCCATTTCCGACGCCGCCGTGAAGCTGGGCTACACCGTGGCCGAGGGCGGCAATGCCTCTGCCTATGAGCAGATCTATCTGGCCAAATTTGTCCATCAGAACTGGGCCAGCTTCGACGGCCGGTTCGACGGCCTCATCAATCTGGACTACAACTTCCTCGGCATGGATCTGGCCTCTCAGGGCTCCACTCTGTTCGGGCAGATCACCACCGGCGGCTGGGCCGTTATCGGCGTGCTGCTGCTGCCCATCATCGCCACGGCGCTGCAGTTCCTCATGACCATAATCAGCATGAAGACCAGCGGCAACACCAGCGGTCAGGGCAAGCTCATGATGTACCTCATGCCCCTGATGACCCTGTGGATGGGCTACATTCTGCCCGCCGCTCTGTGCGTGTACTGGATCGCCAACACCGCTTTTTCCATCGTGCAGGAGCAGGTGCTCAACAAGTATTTCAATAAGGTGCTCGACCGCGAGGAGACGGACAAGGAGCGCGCCAAGCGGGAAGCCCGCGCCGCCAAGATGATGGCCTCCCGTGAGCGCATGCTGCAGCAGCAACAGCAGATGGAAAAGGCCAAGTCCGGCGGCAAGAAGCCCCAGAACGCCTCTGCCAAAAAGCAGGACAAGAGAGCCAGCACCAATGAGAACGGTCGGGTGGGGCAGCGTCCCTATGCCCGCGGCCGTGCCTACAGCGAACACCACTACAACGAATAAGTACGACGAATAAGGAGTTTTGTCATGCGTTATATTGATGTAACAGGCAAGACCGAGGAGGAGGCCATCCGCAAAGGTCTGGAGCAGCTGGGTCTGGAGCGGGACGACGTTTCCGTGGAGATCCTGGAGCGCGCCAGAAGCGGATTTTTGGGCATCGGCAGCAGTCCCGCCAAGGTTCGCGTGACCTATGAGCTGGACGTTGCGGAGGAGCCGAAGCCCGAGGCGCCCAAGGCCAAGCCTGCGGAGAAGAAGCCCGAAGTGCCCAAGGCCAAGCCTGCGGAGAAGAAGCCCGAACCCAAGGCCGAGGAGAAAAAAACGGAGCCTGCCGCTCCCGCCTGCGATAACGACGATGCCCGCCGCATCAAGGACTTTCTCACGGGTCTTCTGGAGCACATGGACAGCGCCGCCGAGGTGAAGGTGTACGAGGAGGAGAAGAACCGCTACAAGGTCATTCTGGAGGGGCAGAAGCTGGGCGCGCTCATCGGCCGCCGCGGCGAGACCCTGGACGCCATCCAGCAGCTCACCAACTACGCCGTCAACAGCGGCCGCGATAAGCATCTGCGCATCCACGTGGACGCCGAAAACTACCGCGCCAAGCGGGAGCAGAGCCTGGAGAGCCTGGCCAATAAAGTGGCCGGCAAAGTCCTCAAGTACCGCCGCAGCGTCACGCTGGAGCCCATGAACGCCTATGAGCGCCATGTGATCCACGCCGCCCTGCAGGATAAAGAGGGCGTCACCACCTACTCCATCGGCACCGAGCCCAACCGCCGCGTAGTCGTGGCCTACGAGCGGGGCAACCGGTAAATTTCAAAATGCGCCAAAAAGAAACAGACCGGAGCAATTCGGTCTGTTTTTTTGCAATTCCTATAAAAAAACCCTTCCCGTAGGGCGGGGTTCTACCCCGCCCGCCCCGCCGCGCCATTAAAAAACCCTGTCATTGCGAACCAGCCCGCAGGCTGGTGTGGCAATCCGTACTCCCCCGCACCGCATCCCCCAACTCCGCCTATTTCCTCATCATAAAGAAATCGCCCCGCCGACAGCCGCAGCCGCCGATGAGGCAATTTTTTATGCGCAATTTTCAAATCCCGAAAAACGCCTTCCCGTTCTCCCAAGTGGCCTTTTCCACTTCCTCGGCGGAAATGCCCTTGATCTCGGCGATCTTCTCCGCCACGAAGCGCACATAGGACGAGTCGTTCCGCTCCCCCCGATGGGGCACCGGCGTCAGGTACGGCGCGTCGGTCTCGATCATCAGCTTCTCCAGCGGCACGGCGGCGATGACCTCCGGCGCTTTTTTGGCGTTTTTGAAGGTGGCCGCCCCGTTAAACGACAGCATCCACCCCATTTTGATGAGCGCCTGCGCCATCTCCACCGACCCGGCGAAGCAGTGGAACACCCCCGTCACCTGCGGAAATTCCCGCACGATGGACAGCGTGTCGGCGTGGGCATCCCGGTCGTGGATGATAACGGGCAGATGCAGTTCCTGCGCCAGAGCCAGCTGCCGCCGCAGCACCTCCTGCTGCAATTCTCTCGGCGGGTTTTCCGCCCAGTAGTAGTCCAGCCCGATCTCCCCGATGGCCACCACCTTGGGCGCCTTGGCCAGCGCCCGCAGCCCGTCCATCATGGCCGGCGCAAAATCCCCGCAGTTTTCCGGATGAATGCCCACGGCGGCGTAGAGAAAGTCGTATTTCTGCGCCATGTCCACCGCCGTGCGGGAGGAGGCCAGGTCGCAGCCTGGGTTCACAATGAGGCCGACGCCCTTCTCCGGCATGGCGTTCAGCAGCGCCTCCCGATCCTCGTCGAACCGCTCATCGTCATAGTGCGCGTGGGTGTCAAACAGCATAGGCGCCCCCTCAGTCCGCGTGCAGCTGCGTTTCGGCAATGCAGTCGTTTTTGATGTCCATGAGCCGCTTCATGTGTTCCTGCTCCATGTGGACGCGCTGCTGCTCACGGCTTTCCCACTCCTCTATGAGCAAAATCTCGTCCTCATTCTGGCAGGAGAGGTAGTAGTCGTACCGCAGGCAGCCATCCTCCCCCCGAATGGCCGAGAGGATGCCGCTCTCCACGATGCGCCGCAGAAATTCCTCCCGTCGGCCGGGCTTTGCAAAGTAATTCACAGATAGTTTCAGCATTTCAAACCTCCAGCTCCAGCACCACCGGACAGTGGTCGCTGCCGTATATTTCGCTGCGGATGTCCGCCGCCTTGATCCTGTCCTTCAGGCGCTCCGACACGATGAAATAGTCGATGCGCCACCCCACGTTCTTCTCCCGCGCGTGGAAGCGGTAGCTCCACCAGGAGTAGCGGTTCTCCACGTCGCCGTGTATGTACCGGAAGGTGTCCACGAAGCCGCTGCCCAGCAGGCGGGTCATCTTCTCCCGCTCCTCGTCGGAAAAGCCGGGGTTCTGCCGGTTGGTCTTGGGATTTTTCAGGTCTATTTCCCTGTGCGCCACGTTCAGGTCGCCGCAGTACACCACCGGTTTTTTCCCGTCCAGCTCCAGCAGGTATTCCCGCAGGTCGTCCTCCCACTGCATCCGGTACGGAAGCCGCTTCAAGCCGTCCTGGCTGTTGGGCGTATAGCAGCAAACGAGGTAAAACGCCGGATATTCCGCCGTGATGATCCGCCCCTCGTGGCGGTGCTCGTCGCCGCCGAAGTCGTAGGTCACGTTCAGCGGCTGGTTTTTTGTCAGGATAGCCGTGCCGGAGTAGCCCTTTTTGTCGGCGGAGTTAAAATAGCGGTGGTAGCCCGCCAGGTCAAACACCGCCTGCTCCGGCTGCAATTTCGTCTCCTGCAGGCAGATCACGTCCGGATCCTCTCCGGCCACATAGTCCAAAAAGCCCTTGCCCAGCGCAGCCCGCAGGCCGTTCACATTCCAGCTTACCAGTTTCATGAAAAGCTCCTTCGCGTTTTTTACCATAGTATAGCACATTCCGCGCCAAAACCCAACAAAAACATTGACAAAGCCGCCCTCTGGGAATAATATAATAGGGAATTGTGAAGGATAACGATGTATTACCCTCGCAGAGTTCGCATCCGCAGATGCGAAAAATTAAAATCGTTTTTCACCGCGAAGTGCGCATGGGGAAAAAGATTTGAAAAACTTGACAGGATCATAAAAGGCAGTGAAGGAAAGAGTACCCCATTTTAGGCCGCCAAAGAGAGCCCGGGCAGGTGAAAGCGGGCGCGGAACGGAGGGGGGAACATGGCTCCGGAGCCGTCGGGTCGAGGGTCGCGGGGCGGCTTCAGGCTCGAACGGGGGCGCCCGTGACAGCGCAGGAGTGTAGCGGCACTCCGTGAGGCCGTTTTGCGTGAGCGGGCGGCGAAGCAAGGTGGTATCACGGTGCAAAGCATCGTCCTTGACAGCAGTCGGGGGCGATTTTGTTTTTAGTCCGGGGCACAAACCCTTTCGTAGGGGCTGCTCCCCACATCGTCCCGCCCCACCGCACTTCTTGTAATGCTTCCGTAGGGGCGACCCTTGCGGTCGCCCGCCCATTGCACCTCTTGTTACACTTCGTAGGGGCCGAGGCCTACATCGTCCCGCCCCACCGCACTTCTTGTAACGCTTCTGCAGGGCGACCCTTGCGGTCGCCCGCGGGAGGGGCAAAGCCCCTCCCCTACGCACCACAGGAAACCCACCGCCCCCTTGCAAAACCCCATCTACAATTTTAAGCCGCTCTTCCATTCGGAGCGGCGGAAAAGGAGATACACCCATGGAAAAGAAAAAGTTCTACATCACCACCCCCATCTATTACCCCTCCGACAAGCTCCACATCGGCCACAGCTACTGCACCGTGGCTACCGACGCCATCGCCCGCTATAAGCGCCTGCAGGGCTTCGACGTCATGTTCCTCACCGGCACCGACGAGCACGGCCAGAAGATCGAAACCAAGGCCCAGGAGGCCGGCATGACCCCCCAGGCCTT
>OMQS01000041.1 GCA_900313295.1 uncultured Eubacteriales bacterium | reverse complement strand
TTCAAGGACGAACCACCGCAGCCGTTTTTCTGCGCCAATTAGACCCATACGCCGTACTTGCAGCGTATCGGTAAAGACATCGCTTGAGCAGTTCTCCTGGCTTGCGTTTCACAAGCCCCCACAAGCCTTCTCGAACCTGCGTTCAATGACTGACTTTCGTCTGATGTGGGAGCCTCCACGCTTACAGTGGCGGTACCGCTCGGGATCTGCACCCGATTCTCTATGATCCTCCCAACCTGTTACCGGCAGGGAGGCACTCAAGCAAGCATTCACTTTTCAACTCAATAGTATACCAGCATCCTTCGGAATTGTCAATGAACCGCGCAAAATATTTGTCCCCTTTTGCCAAAAACCGTCATTTATTCGGCAGACAGCCAAAGTGCAGCAGCGCCTCCAGCACGCCGCCGCCCACGGCCAGCGCCTTATCGGAAGCCTGGAAGCAGTGGGACTGCTTGCATCGGGGGTCTATATCGCCGCACTTCATGCCCGCCGGCACCGTAAGCCCCCCTTGCAGCAGGCCGCGCAGGCAGCCGTCGATGGTGCAGAGCATGGGCTGGCCGCCCACCAGCGCCGCCACCTCGCCGGCCTTCACCATCCGGCCGATCTCCATTTTCGGCTCAAACACGCCCGCCGCCGGAGAGCGCAGCACCCGCTCGGCGCCGTAGCCGCCGATGACGCCGGGAACGCCGGTGTTGGGGATGGGTGAGCCATGGTACAGCACCCGCCCCAGCGTATGCCCCCGCATGGTTTCTACAGCCGCGTGGCAGTCCTCCCCCGCGGTGAAGCCGGGGCCGACGCCGACGACCACCGGCGCCATATTCAGGCTCGTGCCCAGATTGCGCTTGGCCAGAATGGCGTCCACCAGCGCCGCCGGATGCAGGTCGGGCAGCAGGGCGCACTCCGGATCAGCCAGCACGGCAACGTCGCCCTCTGCGGCGATAGAAAGCGCCGCCTGCGCCGACGCCGCCCGCCGAGCCATCACGTCCTCCACCAGCACTTCGCCCAAGCGCAACGCCTCGGAAAAGCAGACCGTGCGGCGGATGGAGGTGGGCTGGGGCAGATCTGTCATGACGATGTGAAAGCCCGCGCGGTGTAGCCGCAGGGCAATACCCGTGGCGATGTCCCCTGCGCCCCGAATGATAACTGTCATTAGATACCCCTCCTGATTCTCCGGCGAGAATAATGCTATGCACATTTTATCTTTTTTGCCGCTTTCTGTCAACTGTAGACATAGGCCGATTTTTAGGCTATACTATGGAAAAAAGGAGGGTCGGACATGGTGCTTTATCCTATTTTAAATATACAAAAAGGCGTCACTGCCGTTATCGGAAGCGGTGGAAAATCCACCCTGCTGCACACGCTGGCGGGTGAGCTGTCGGGGCGGGTGCTGCTGTGCACCAGCACCCATTTTTTGGCCTACGACGACCTGCCCCTGCTGACCGACCCCACGGCGGACGATCTGCGACGCGCTTTTGCGGAGCATCGGGTGGTGTGCGCCGCCCGCTGCTCCCCTGAGGGAAAGCTGGTGGACTGCGGCCTGCCCTATGAGCAGCTGGCGGAACTGGCGGACTACGTTCTGGTGGAAGCCGACGGCTCCCGCCGCCTGCCGCTGAAAGCCCACGCCGGCCACGAGCCGGTGATCCCCCCCTGCTCTCGGCAGGTGGTGTGCGTGGTGGGACTGTCGGGTCTGCACGGTGCCGTGCAGGAAACGGTGCATCGGCCGGAGATCTTTTGCCGCCTCACAGGGTGCCGTCCGGAGGACGAGGTGACGGCGGAGCTGGCGGCCAAGGGGCTTCTTGCGGAGCATCTGGCGGACACGTTTTTTCTGAATCAAGCGGAAAGTGATTTAGCTTTACAGGATGCTGAAATCATGGCTTCCCTGCTCAAAAAACAGGGCTGGCGGGTGGTAGCCGGAAGCCAATGGGAGAGGATTTATCATGCGCTTTGAGCGAATACGAAAATTCTGATATATAAAAAAAATGAGCCTATCCGAAGACAGGCTCATTTTTTATTTGACTTTTATTACTCCACGGTCACGCCGCGCTCGGCAAAGCCCTTGACCATGAGATCCAGATCCGGCTCAATGTGCAGAGGCTCACCGGCAGACTTGATGGCGTTGGCCACGTCCTTCAGGCCGTTGCCGGTGACGACGGACACCACGGTGGCATCCTTCTCGATAAGACCCTCCTC
This sequence comes from uncultured Eubacteriales bacterium, assembly GCA_900313295.1. Taxonomy (GTDB): domain Bacteria; phylum Bacillota; class Clostridia; order Oscillospirales; family Oscillospiraceae; genus Vescimonas. The sequence goes on along the minus strand of OMQS01000041.1, from coordinate 4,990 downwards.
GCAGGCCTTTTTCAGCGCCGCAGCGCCGGTGACGCCCGCAGGCTCACCGAATACGCCGCAGGTGCGACCCAGCAGGCGCTGAGCGGCCAAAATTTCTTCGTCGGTGACGCAGACGGCGATACCATTGGACTCGCGAATGGCGGCCAGCGCCTTATCGGCGTTGCGGGGCACGCCCACGGAGATGGAGTCGGCAATGGTGTTCTCCTCCATAGGCTCCCAATCCTTATTCTCCTGGATGGCGCGGTTGATGGGGTAGCAGCCGTAGGACTGGGCGGAGATGAGGCGGGGCAGCTTGTCGATGAAGCCGATGGCATACAGGTCCTTGAAGCCCTTCCACACGCCGGCGATGGTGCAGCCGTCGCCCACGGAGATGGCCAGATAGTCGGGCATCTCCCAGTTGAGCTGCTCGGCGATCTCCAGAGCCACGGTCTTTTTGCCCTCGGAGAGGTAGGGGTTGATGGCGGCGTTGCGGTTGTACCAGCCATACTTCTCGATGGCCTCGGCGGACATCTTGAAGGTCTCCTCGTAGTTGCCCTTCACGGAGATGACATTGGCGCCGAAAATCATGAGCTGGGCTACCTTGCCCTTGGGGGCACGCTCGGGGACGAAAATATAGGTCTTGAAGCCGGCGGCAGCGGCGTTGCCCGCCAGAGAGGAGGCGGCGTTGCCGGTGGAGGAGCAGGCGATGGTCTTGGCGCCGGCCTCATAAGCCTTGGCCACAGCCATGGCGCTGGCGCGGTCTTTCAGGGAGGCGGTGGGATTCTGGCCGTCGTCCTTCACCCAAAGGCGCTTGATGCCCAGCATCTCGGCCAGCTTCGGCTCCTCATACAGGGGACTCCAGCCCACACGGAGGGGGGTGTCGGGGGTGGTCTCCTCCACGGGCAGCAGCTCGCGGTAGCGCCACATGGAGCGATTCTCGCGCTTGGCCAGCTTTTCCTTGGTGAGGACGGTCTTGATGTAGTCGTAGTCGTAAACGATGTCCAGAATGCCGCCGCAGGAGCAGTTGGTCAGATCCGGAGTGGCCTCGTACGTTTTGCCGCAGCGGACACACTTGCCGTATTTTACGTTTTTCATGTTGTGTTCTCCCTCAATTAAATGTAGTATTCATCCTCCGCCCAGTGAGCGGGATTGTCGTCAATGTATTGCCAGATGCGGAGATAATCCGCCTCGTTGCGAATAACATGGTCGAAATAGGAGCGTTGCCAGAGCTTCCGGCCTGGTGTGTTCATCATCTGATTGATTGCCTTCGTCGTTCTGGATTTGAATGCCCCGATCACGCCACTCAAATTATGCGTAGGGGCGGGGCTCTGCCCCGCCCGCTGCACAGTCAGCAGGATGTGTATGTGGTTTGGCATAATGATATATTTGTCGATAACCACTTCATAGCGTTCCGACAGCGCAAGCAATTCGTTCTCCACGACCTTTCCGAACGGGCGGGATAGAACCCCGCCCCTACTCACATCAGAGAGACATTTCCGCTTTTTATCGGTACAAATCGTAACAAAATACGCGCCGTTTTCGCTATAATCATACATGGGCAGCCGGCATCTTTTTCTTTTTGCCGTACGCTCCATTTTCCCCATCTCCCGACAATAAAATCGCAGGGGCGGGACGGCTGTCCCGCCCCTGCGGCGAATTTTGGGGATTATCTTACAGATTACAGATCCTTCAGCAGGCCGGTGGCCTCGTTGAACTCGCAGATCAGCTCGTCCAGCTCCTTGGCCTGGGCGTGAACGGCGTCCCAAGTGTTCTTGGTATCGTACCACTGGGCGTTCAGATCCTCCACGGTCATGCCCTGCTGCTCCACCCAAGTGTAATACTTCAGGTTGTGGACACGCTTGCGCTCGGCATAGCCCATCTCCATCATGTTGTCAGTCTTCAGACCCAGCATGTGCAGAGCGTGATCCATAGCGGCCTCGTGGGCGTTGTACGCGCCGTGCATCTGGTTCAGCTCCTCCACCCGGCTGGCATACATGGCAGCGGAGTCGGTGAGGACGGTGGCGACCACATCGTTCTCGGTGAGCTCATAGTACTTGGCCATCTTGATGCAGCACAGCACATTGGCGATGCCGGAGATGCCCAGCCAGCTCATCTTCTCCACCTGCTCGTCGCTCATGCCCAGCTCGTTCTTCATGTAAGCCTTGCCGTCCTCGGTGTTGAACAGGCGCAGCAGACGCTGGGAGTCCTCATCGTCAATGGCGATGGCCATGTCGGTGTTCTTCACGTTGTGGATCCAGGGGATGTGCTTGTCGCCGATACCCTCGATGCGGTGGCCGCCGAAGCCGTTATTCAGGATGGTGGGGCACTGCAGAGCCTCGCCCACGGCCAGCTTCAGGTGGGGATAGCGCTCCTTCAGCAGATCACCGGCGGACATGGTGCCGGCGGAACCGGAGGTGAAGCAGGCGCCGGCAAAGTTCTGGCCGGGCTTCTTCACGGCCTCAAACAGGTCGGCCAGAGCATAACCGGTGACGTTGTAGTGCCACAGGGGGTTGCCCATCTCGGCGAACTGGTTGAAGATCATCATGGTGGGATCCTTCTTCAGCTCCCAGGTCTTGTCGAAGATCTCCTTGACGTTGGACTCGCAGCCGGGGGTGGCGATGATCTGGCCAGCGATGGATTTCAGCCAGTCAAAGCGCTCCTTGGACATGTCCTGGGGCAGGATGGCCACGGACTCGCAGGCCAGCAGCTTGGAGTTGAAGGCGCCGCCGCGGCAGTAGTTACCGGTGGAGGGCCAAACAGCGTGATGATAGGTAGCGTCGAACTGGCCGGTCACCAGACGGGGAGCAAGGCACCCGAAGGAGGCGCCCACCTTGTGGCAGCCGGTGGGGAACCACTTGCCGGACATGGCAATGATGCGGCAGGGCACGCCGGAGAGCTTGCTGGGGATCTCCACATAGTTGGGCACAGCCTGGAACAGACCGCCCTGCTCCTTGGCCTCATTGTGCCAGGAGATACGGAACAGGTTCACGGGATCCACATCCCACAGACCGGTCTTGGACAGCTTAGCCTTGATCTTTTCGGGGATCAGGTCGGGGTTCTGCATCTGAGCGATGGTGGGGATGATGATGTTGTTTTCCTTGGCTTTCTGGATATTGTGCTCCAGACCGGCCTTGTTGATGGACAGATCGATTTTACCCATGTTTTGTTTTCCTCCTGTAATTTTACTTCTTGTTTGCGTCGATATAAGAATACAGTGTATATTTGGAAATACCGAAGTATTTTGCCACTTTGTCACCAGACTTGGTCACAAGGAACGCGCCGCTCTCATTAAGGAAGCGGATGGCCTTGATCTTGTCGTCCTTGTTCATCAGCGCCACGGGCTTGCCCACCAGCGCCACGGACTGCTCCACCAGCTCGTCCAGCACGTTATTCACGTTGATGATCCGCTCCGGCTCCGCCTGCACCTGATCGTGGGTGGAGAGCATGGCGTCGATGGTCTGGCGGATCATGGTGAGGGCCGACACGTCATAGTTGATGGAGAGAATGGCCACCACCACGCCCTTGCTGTTGCGGATGTAGAGCGAGGAGGACTTGAGGATCTTGCCCTCCGGCGTCTTGGTCAGGTAGCCCAAATGATCCCGCGGCTGGGCGTCGTGATTGAGCATCTGCTCCAGCACCACCTGAGAGGCGCCGTCGCCCACCTTGCGGCCGGACACATGGCCGTTTACAATATAAACAATGGAGTGATCCATCCGGCTGCTGTTGACCTCGTGGATGACCACCTCACAGTTGCTGCCGAACTGAGCGGCAATGCCGTCGGCGATCTGCTTCAGCGTTTCCAAGCGTTTTGTCTCCATAGCCCCGCCTTTCCCTGCGGCGCAGCGAGCCATGCCGCATTATTATGAATCGCTCTTTTTCGAGCCGCTACTATCATATCATATTTTTTGCAAAAATCAATCCCTTTCCAAAAAAATATTTTGGTTTCATAAATTTTTGTTTGACAACGGCGTAAGATGTGATATGATAGGTTTGTGAGCGGAATCGACACCTCTCGAGCCGCCCGCATGAAACTGTTTTTTATTTTAAAAATATGGAGGTTCACTATGGATTTTGAAGCCATCAAAAAAGCCGCAGAGGGCTATAAGCCCGCTATGGTCAAGTTCCTGCGGGACATGATCGCCATTCCCTCTGAGTCCTGCGAGGAGGAGGGCGTTGTCAAGCGCATCGCCGAGGAAATGAAGTCCCTGGGCTACGACAAGGTCGAGTTCGACAAGCTGGGCAACGTCATCGGCTGGATGGGCAGCGGCGACAAGATCATCGCCATCGACTCCCACATCGACACCGTTGGCATCGGCAACATCGAGAACTGGGAAGCTGACCCCTACAAGGGCTACGAGACCGAGGACATCATCTACGGCCGCGGCGGCAGCGACCAGGAGGGCGGCATGGCTTCCGCCACCTACGGCGTCAAGATCATGAAGGATCTGAACCTGATCCCCGAGGGCTACAAGCTGATGGTAGTCGGCTCCGTGCAGGAGGAAGACTGCGACGGCATGTGCTGGCAGTCCATCGTGAACGAGTATTTCAACGGTCCCGAGGACGCTCGCAACCAGATCGAGTTCGTCATTTCCACCGAGCCTACCGACGGCGGTATCTACCGCGGTCACCGCGGCCGCATGGAGATCCGCGTGGATATGCACGGCGTGTCCTGCCACGGCTCCGCTCCCGAGCGCGGCGACAACGCTATTCACAAGATGGCCGAGGTCATTGAGAACGTCCGTGACCTCAACGAGAATCCCGCTGACGGCTCCACCGAGATCAACGGCCTGGTGAAGATGCTGGATCCCAAGTTCAATCCCGAGCATTGGGAAGATGCCCGTTTCCTGGGCCGCGGCACCTGCACCACCAGCCAGATCTTCTACACCTCTCCCTCCCGCTGCGCCGTGGCCGACAGCTGCGCCATCTCCATCGACCGCCGCATGACCGCCGGCGAGACCTATCAGTCCTGCCTGAAGGAGATCGAGGATCTGCCCGCCTGCAGGAAGTACGC
>OMQS01000076.1 GCA_900313295.1 uncultured Eubacteriales bacterium | reverse complement strand
TCTTGCGGGGCAGCACGCCGTCGGCCATGACGGTCTTGAACAGCTGCTCCTTGCCCATGGCGGGCAGCTTGATGCCGAAGTTGCCGGACTTGCTGCCCAGCTCGTCCACCACCTCGTCGCCGTGGATGTAGTCCACCTCGCCGCCGAACTCCTTGAGATACTTGTCAAGGAAGGTCTGCACGGAGGCCACACACAGCTGCTTTTCGGGATGGGGAATGGTGATGAAGCCGGCCTTGCCCTCGTAGTTGTAGGCAAACACGTGACCCTCGCCCTGCCCCTCGTAGCAGTCGGGATAGAACTTCTTCAGCTCGGCCATGAGATGCTCGGGCTTCACGCCGAAGAGCACGCGGTGGATAGGCTCAAACTGCAGCGCATCGTCGTGGTTGTTCACCACCTCCACCAGCGCATAGCGGGCGGGCAGAGCCAGGTACTCCTCGGGGGTCTTGCCCTTCTTCTGCTCCTCATAGCAGGCCTTGGCAGTGGCCAGAGAGTGGTTGCCGTCGCCCACGGCGAACAGCAGAGGAGCTGCGCCGGAGAGATTGTACTTGGCCATCTGCGCCTCGTCGGAGCACAGGCCGGTGAGGGCGTCGGCCACGGCGTCGATCTGGGCGTCGGAGAGCTTGTAGCCCTTGATGTGCCCGCCGTTTTGCATCAGATCGAAGTCATACACCACCTCCATGCTGTCAGTGGCAGCGGTGAGAGGCTCGATGACGGTCTTTTCAGGGTTGTCGATGAGCAGCATCACATGGGGCAGCTCGATGGGGGCGTTGCGGCGCACACGGGCGCGGGGGGGAATACGATCCTGCACGGTGGCCTCGGTGGCACGGATGAGGGCGCCGGAGCCGGGGGTGAAATCGTAGGCGTCCAGATCCACCATGCCCACCAGGCCGTGGCGGATCTTGCCGTCGGACTGCTCGCGCTCCACATAGATCAGGGAGTCGGACAGGGTCTTGAACACGCCGTCAGCCATGTACTTTTTCATGGAGGAGTTGATGTTCTCAATAAGCTCGTCCACATTGGGCGCCTTCAGATTGGCCTCGGGCAGGATCAGGCGCAGGGTAGAGGGGGCGTCGCCCACCTGCTTTTCCACGGCCTCCCAGTACTCCGGCTCGGAAGTGAACTGGTCGCAGGCCACCACGGCCCACTTGGTCATGTCGCAGTCCTTGGGCATCAGAATGTCAGCGGGATAGAAGCCCAGCTTCTCAAACTTCTTGTTCATGTTGTTCCTCCTTGTATTGAGCAGAAAAATGCATTTCTGCGGCGGTTTTTGCTTCTACTCTGCATTATACATAACTCCGCCGCCCTTTTCAATCACTTTCCGCTAAAAAACAAAAATTATTTAAGGCGTCCTCACTTTTTTTGTGTCGGAATAATTAGGCGCCCGACGGGCAGACTACCTATCGGCGTATTTTTTAGGAAAAGGAGGGAATCCGTCGTGAAAATTGTGGATCGCATTGCTCTGATCCTTGTCATCATCGGTGCGCTGAACTGGGGCAGCGTGGGGCTGTTCGCCTTTGACTGCGTAGCCTTTATCTGCGGCGGTCAGTTGGCCGTTCTCAGCCGCATCATCTATGCGCTGGTGGGCATCGCCGGTTTGTGGTGCATCACGCTGCTGTTCCGTGATTCTGCGGATAATACCTGATTCTTGAATATTTTTAAAAAAGCGGGCGTCCAACAGGGCGCCCGCTTTTTTTCTGAATAATCTTTTATTTCACCGACAGACGGCGCACCAGCTCCTCATCGGCCTCCGCCATGAGGGTGCGGTAAGTGGTGTATACCACCATACCCGGCCTTGCGCCCGCCGGCTTTTTTACATATTTCACCGGCGTGTAGTCCACGGCCACCTTGCCGCCGCCCCGACCTTGGGAGTAGTAGGCCGCCAGCTGCGCCGCCTGCAGGATGCTCCCCTCGTCCGGCTCGCGTCCCTCTGTGCAGAGGATCACATGGCTGCCGTGTATTTTCTGCGTGTGGAACCAGTAGTCGTTTCTGTCCGCCGTTTTGCCGGTGAGCTTGTCGTTCTGCCGGTTGCTGCGCCCCACCAGAACCAAAAGTCCCGCCTCCGTGCGAAAGCGCCGCGGCTCGGACTTTCGCTGAAAGCCCTGTTGCTTCTTGCCCCGGGAGCGGATGTACCCGCCCTCGGTCAGCTCCGCGCGAATGTCGTTGAAGTCCTGCTCGGACTCCGCCTGAGATATCTCCTGCATCACGCTCTCCAGGTACAGCAGCTCCGACCGCCCCTGCTCCATGAGCCGGGAGAGCATCTTCTCGGCGGTCTTCGCCTTGCTATACCGCTTAAAATATTTGGCCGCATTCTCCTGCGGCGACAGGCGCATATCCAGCGTGATCACCCGCTTGGGGCAGCCCTCCTCGTAGTAATTCTCCGCCTCCAGCCGCGCCATGCCCCGCTCCATGCGGTAGAGGTTGGCGGTTATCAGCTCACCGTTTATCCGCAGCTCGTCCCGATCCAGCGTCTTTTGATATTCCTGCTCCTGCATGGCCAGCTTGCGCCGCAGGCGATCCCGCGCGTTGGCAGCAGTCTTCAGCAGATCCTGTCCCTTTTGCCGAACCCGATCCGCCTGCTCCCGCTCTGCAAAAAAGTCGTCCAGCAGCGCCGAAAAGCTCTCTGCAGCGGCACACTCGCAGGCGTTTTCATATTGTACTATCGGTGCAAAGGTAAAGTCAAAGGGGCTGCCGCTCCGCTTGAGCGTCACCGGCAGGAAATCTCCCCGCCGCACTAAGCTGCACCAAGCCGAAAACTCCGTCCAGAGCCGCTCCTGCGCCGCTTGGAGCAGGCAGTCTGTGCTGCCGCCGGCGCGGAACGCCAGTTCTCTGGCCCACAGGGGCGAAATAGACGTGAAGGTGTCCAGCAGCCACTTGTCTGCCTGCGTGTCCTGCGGGGCATCCTGCATAAGCTGCCGGAATTCGCTTTCCTCCACCTCCAACGGTGAGCGCTTCTCCTGCTGCGGCGGCAGATGATAGAAAAGCCCCGGCAGCACCTGCCGCTGCTGGTTCATTTCAAAGTCCACCCGCCGCAGGCAGTCTATGATCCGCCCCTCGCCGTCGCACAGAATCAGGTTCGCGTGGCGGTTCATGGCCTCCAAAATCAGGGAAAACCGCCCCATCTCCCCCAGCTCGTTCATGGCCTCGATGGCAAGCGCCACCACCCGCTCCAGCGGCTCCTGCCGCAGGGAAAGGATACGTCCGCCGGACAGATGCTTGCGCAGCAGCATGCAGAACATGGGTGGCTGGCTGGGGTTATCCCGCAGCACCGCCGTGAGATTCAGCCTCGGCTGACCCGCGGAGGCGCACAGCAGCAGCCGCCGGCTGCCCCGCAGCAGAAGCACCACCTGATCTCGGGCGGGCTGTTGGATCTTTTCAATTTTCAGCCCCTCGATCTGCGGGGCGATCTCCCCCACCACCGCCTGCAGGCATACGGCATCCAGCGCCATGGTTCACTCCTCCATCATTGTTTCAAACAGCTCGTTGATCCGCTCCCTGTGCCCGCTCAAATACAGCCAGCCCAGCAGCGCCTCCAGCGCCGTGGCCTGCTGGTATTCCGTCCGGCTGGCGTGCTGTGGGATGGAGTGGACGTGGGCGTTGCGTCCCCGCCGGTAGACCTCCTGCTCCTCCTCCGTGAGAAGGGGCAGGATCCTCTGCGCCCGTCGCGCCTGCTCCGGCGCGCACACCAGCTGCACCGTGGCGCGGTGCAGTCCTTTGCCGGTGGCCTTGCCGTGGGCGCACAGGTAGGTGCGCACCAGCAGCTCATACACGCCGTCCCCGATATGTGCCAGACCAATGCTGCTGATGGCGCGAATGTCGTCCTCCGGCAGCCTGACCGCAAAATAATCCGTCATATTCCTCTTGCCTCTTTGCTTTATATCATTTGCGACGACCGCCCCGATAGAGGAAGCCGAATATCATACCCAGTGCACCGCCCACCACATGAGTGAGCTGGGAAATGCTGTCGGTGTTGCGAATGCCGTCGATGATCTCCCCGCCCAGATAGAAAATGACCACCAAAATCAGCGTGATGGGGATGCCGCCGCCGCGGCTCTCCGTGAAGGAAGACAGCACAATCATCATGAACACGATGCCGCTGGCACCCAGCAGGGCGGAATGGGGGAAGAAAATAAACTGCACCAGTCCCGTGACCAGCGCGGTGACGGCCATGAACCACACCATTTTTTTCCATCCGTACTTCTCCTCCAGCGGCGGCCCCACCAGCAGCAAAAGCAGCATGTTGCCCATGTAGTGGGAGTAGTCCGCATGGCCCAGCACATGGGTGAAAAACCGCAGGTAGGTCAGCGGATCTGCCAGCGAGGCGCGATACACGCAGAAATATTTCGTCGTCACGGCGCTGCCGAAGGTCTGCCCCAGAATAAGTGCGCCCAGAGCCAGCAGCGCGAAGGTCAGCGTGGCAGGCGCATTGAATCGGATCACCAGCTTTTTCAATACAATTCCTCTTTTCAAAACGGGATAGATGGATTATAATATAAAATCAGGAAAAAGTAAACCTTTGTCTATCTATCCCCACCGAAGGAGTACCGTATGAAAAAAACACTGAAGATCGCCGGCATTGTGCTGCTGGCTCTGCTGCTCGTCGTTCTGGCCTATGTGGCCTATGTGTTCCTCTCCTACCACCGCATCGAGGACAACCTCTCCCTTACGCCGGAGGGCAGTGCCTCCGCTTCCGTCCGCACGGACATCCCCTACACCGTGGTGTCCTATAACATAGGCTTCGGCGCCTATGAGTCGGATTACAGCTTCTTCATGGACGGCGGCACGGAGTCCTGGGCTTGGTCTAAGGAGCGGCTGGATGCCAACCTCGCCAATATTGCGCAGGTGCTGCAAAAGCAAAACGCCGATTTCTACTTTGTGCAGGAGGTGGACGCCGGCTCCACCCGCAGCTATCACCGCGATGAATCCGCTCTGCTGCGGCAGGCGCTGCCGAACTTCAGCTCCGTCTGGGGGCAGAACTACGACTCCCCCTTCCTGTTCTGGCCGCTGACACAGCCCCACGGCTCCTCCGTTTCCGGCCTGATGACTTTCTCCACGGCACCCATCTCCTCCTCCCTGCGCCGTAGCCTGCCCATCGAGCAGGGCGTCATGAAGCTGGTGGATCTGGATCGGTGCTACACCGTCAGCCGCGTCCCCATGGAAAACGGGAAGGAACTGGTGCTCTACGCCGTACACCTGTCGGCCTACACCTCTGACGGCACCATCGCCCTCGACCAGATGGAAATGCTGCTCAGTGACATGCAGAGCGAATACGAAAAGGGCAATTACTGCGTCTGCGGCGGCGACTTTAACAAGGACGTGCTGGGCAACTCCGAGGAGGTCTTCGGCGTCAGCGCCGGCGAGTACACTTGGGCGCAGCCCCTGCCGGAGAGCCTGTTTCAGGGCAAGGATCTGACCCTTGTCCCCCCGCTGGACAAGGAAAACCCCGTGGCAAGCTGCCGCAATGCCGATGCCCCCTACCATGACGGGCAGTATCTGGTGACGGTGGACGGCTTTCTGGTGTCCAATAATGTAAGCGTCAGCGCCGCCACCGTCATCGACACGGGCTTTGCCTATTCGGATCACAATCCCGTATCCATGACCTTCACCCTCCTGCCGTGACCTTTTTTCAAAAAAGCCCTGTGCGCAAAAACTGCCGGCGCACAGGGCTTTTTCGTATTTTCTTATTGATTTGTTCAAATAATATTCTTATCTTTTTTAGGTTTCTTTAAGCTAACACCTGTATAGTAAGGGCAAGCAAAAGGAAAGCAGACCTCAAAAAAAGGGTAGCTGCCCACCCGTTTCCCCAAGCGGCAGACAACCAATGCAGCCGCAAAGCTTTCACATACAACACACTTTCTTCTTTTTCATTCTTTTTCTCCTTTTCAGCAAAAGCGGAGCCGGAAACGGATCCGCTTTTGCTGCTTTATGTTTGATTTACAAGTCCACTTTTTCATACAGCGCCGCCGAGCGCCTGTAGGCCACCAGCGTCAGCGCCTCAAAAAGGACGACGCCCCCCAGGAAAATGGGCAGCTGCCGCAGCTCGGCCTGCGCGTCCACTCGGTTCAGCCACACGAGGCCGGGGAAATGCACCACCGCCTCCGCCGCCAGCATGGTGGGCCACATGGCTATGTTGGCCTTGACGTAGGCTACGCCCACTTTATAGCCGCTGCGGTACAGCGCCGTGAAAAACACCAGGTTGAACACGCCGTAGATCAAAAAACCAGCCCCCAGCAGCATGAGGTTTCCGTCCATGCCTACGGCATTGTCTTTGCCGGGCTGAAGCTGCGCCGACAGCACGCAGAACAGCGCCGTAATGATCACCGACAGCACCTCCACCAGCACCGCAAACAGCACGGAAGCTTTCACCGTGTCCCGTTTCCGGATGGGCAGAATGGCCGAATAGTAAATGTCCTTCTGCTCCCGCATATTCAGAAATGTGAAAAACAGCCCCAGCGTCACATAAAAAAACGTCACGGAGTAGGGGTAATTGGGGATCAGGATCATCACCCCAAACAGGCAGAACACCGGCGTCATAGGGTGGCACACCAGCCGGAGCTGCTTATATAATAGCGTCTTCATCCAACGGCCTCCTCTCCACGGCTACGATGATGTCCTCCAGCGTCAAGGGCATATCCCCCTGCTGCAGGTAGGCATAGTGCTGCCGGAACCGCTCCAGCATGCCGGTATACTGCAATTCGCCCTCCTTAATGAAAGCGATGTGGCTGGCGCACTTTTCCAGATCCGAGGTGATATGGGTGGAAAACAGCACGCTGCGCTGCCCGTCCGCGGCGATGCGCCGCAGCAGCTCCGTCAGCTCGTCCCGCGACACAGGATCCAGCCCGCTGGTGGGTTCGTCCAAAATCAGCAGCCTGGCGTTGTGGCTCAGCGCCAGAGCGATCATGTACTTCACCTGCATGCCGCTGGAAAGCTGATCCACCCGCTTGCTCTCGTCAATGGCGAAAAGTTTCAGATAGTGGCGGTATTTCTCCTCGTCCCAGTTCTCATAAAACCGACGGGTCACATCTGTCAAGGTGCCGATCTTTTTCTTGGGGTAAAAGTCGATGCCCCCCAGCACCACGCCGATGTTCTCCTTGATAAACCGCTCGTCCTCGGCAAAGTCCCGTCCCAGGATCTCCACCTGTCCGGCGTCCGGATGCACCAGCCCGAGAATAGACTTGATGGTGGTGCTCTTTCCGGCGCCGTTGCGGCCGATGAAGCCCATCACCGCCCCCTGAGGCACCGAGAAAGTCACGTCTTTCAGCTCAAATGCGGGGTACTTTTTGCAAAGCCCCCGAATGTCCATGGCGTTCATTCCTCCGCCTCCTCTGCTTCCGTTTCCTCAAACACACGGCGCATCATGGGGTTGAGCTTGTCGGTGGTCTGCAAGGCCACGCCCTTTTTGCGATCCGCCAGCAGCACCAGCTGATCCCCCACATCCAGCCCGAACATCTCCCGCACCTCCTTGGGGATCACGATCTGACCCTTGGGTCCCAGCCGCACCGAAGTCATATAGTATCGGTCATTGTCCCTTTTGAATCCCATTTTCGTCCTCCTATTGGTATTACTTTTCTTACTTTTCCTATATAGTATCCCTTTTCTTCCCCGTTGTCAATGGGCTTTTTTCTTTACGGCATGGGAAAAATATGTTATAATCCGTCATAAGAAAAACAGGAGGTACAGAAATGGATCTGTGCAACCGCAGCGATATTGAGGCGCTGCTCCGCCGCCACGGCTTTCATTTCAGCAAGGGCATGGGGCAGAATTTTCTCATTGAGGACTGGGTGCCCCACGACACGGCGGAGGCCTGCGGCGCCGATGAGCATACCGGCGTGCTGGAGATAGGCCCCGGCATCGGTCCGCTGACGCAGCAGCTCTGCCGGCGCGCGGGCAAGGTGGTGTCCGTGGAGCTGGATCAAAGGCTCTACCCTGTGCTGGCGGAAACCATGTCGGGCTTCGACAACTTCACTTTGGTCAAGGGCGACATCATGCAGCAGGATCTCCCCGCCTTGGTTTCAGAGCACTTCGCCGGCCTGCGCCCCGTTCTCTGCGCTAACCTGCCCTATAACATCACCACCCCCCTGCTCACGGCTTGCGTAAAGGCGGGCTGCTTCGCCTCCCTCACCGTCCTCATCCAGAAGGAGGTCGCCCAGCGCATCTGCGCCCGTTCCGGCACAGCGGACTGCGGTGCCTTTTCCCTGCTGATGCAGTATTACACGGAGCCGGAGCTGCTGTTCACCGTGCCCAACACCTGCTTTTTGCCCATGCCCAAGGTGACCTCCGCCGTGATCCGCTGCACCACCCGCGCAGTTCCCCCCGTTTCGGTGCAGTCGGAGGCCATGCTCTGGCGCACCGTGAAGGCGGGCTTCGCCCTGCGGCGCAAGACCCTTGTCAATTCCCTGCAAACGGGCTTTCCGCTACCCAAGCAGGAGCTGACGCAGCTCGTGGCAGACTGCGGCCTCCCTGCCGACATCCGCGGCGAGCGCCTCTCCCTGCAGGACTACGCCCGTCTGTCCGACGCATTCTCTGCGGCCATGAGCGAAGGCTGAATCCACCCAATAAAAAAAGTGTGTGCTTTCATCAGCACACACTTTTTTTATTTCCCGCTCAAGTCCACCCCGTGGCGCACAAAGCTCATAGCCGGCACCGGTTGGGACAAGCGCATTTTGAAGATCATCTGCGGCGTTTTCGGCTCCTCCAGCGGCTGCCCGTTTTCATCCTCCATCATAGGCACGGTCATCTCGAAGGGTTTTTTATCCGGCCCCACGACCTCCACCCGATCGCCCGATCGGAACTTGTTCCGCAGGCTCAAAGTGGCAAGGCCGTCCGCGTCGCATTCCAGCACCACGGCGCAGATCTGCCACTGTCTTATGTAGCGGGAGCTTTCATAATACTGCTTCGGCTGGCCGTAGAAGAACCCCGTGGAGTAGTGCCTGTGGCTCACATGCTCCACTTCCTCCCGCCACACGGAATCCGCCGGCCGACCGGCGGCCACATCGTCCAGCACATGGCGGTACGCCCCCGCCACAATGGCGGCATAGTAGGCGGATTTTGCCCGCCCCTCTATCTTCAGGCAGTCCACGCCGGCGTCCATCAGGTCGCCCAGGTGGTCGATCATGCACATGTCCCTTGAGTTGAGGATATACGTCCCCTTCTCGTCCTCGAACACCGGAAAATACTCTCCCGGCCGCTTCTCCTCCATGAGGGCATACTGGTAGCGGCAGGGCTGGGCACAGGCGCCCCGATTGGAGTCCCGCCCGGTCATGTAGTTGGAGAGCAGGCACCTGCCGGAATAGGACACGCACATGGCGCCGTGGCAGAACACCTCCAGCTCCAGCTCCGGCGACACCTTTTCCCGAATGGTGCGTATCTCCTCCAGACTCAGCTCTCTGGCCAGCACCACCCGCTTCGCCCCCAGGTCATACCACGCCTGCGCGCAGACATGGTTGGCCACAGACTGCTGGGTGCTGATGTGCCGCTGGCAGTGGGGTGCATACTTCCCCGCCAGCGTAAATGCCCCCAGATCCGCCAGGATCAGCGCATCCACGCCGGCGTCCTCCAGCCGCTCCAGATATTCCGGCAGCTTTTCCGCCTCCTGCCAGCGGGGCATGGTGTTCACCGTCACATGGACGGCAGCGCCGTGCTCGTGGGCATAGCGCACCGCCTCGGGCAGCTCCTCCGGCGAAAAATTCCCCGCGAAGGCACGCATCCCGAAGGCAGTCCCCGCCAGATACACGGCGTCCGCCCCGTATAAAACCGCCATTCGCAGCTTTTCCATATCCCCCGCCGGAACCAAAAGCTCAGGTTTTTTCCTCATCATGTGGGCTGGTACATATCGCTGTTGACAAAGGCCAGGTGCTCGCTATAAGTGCGGAAGAAGTGGCTGACGCCGTCCTTGCCCAGCGCAAAGTAATATAGATTTGTGTTGTTGGGATTCACCGCCGCGCGGATGGAGGCCAGACCCGGGTTTGCGATGGGGCCCACCGGCAGCCCGCCGTGAATGTAGGTGTTATAGGGGCTGTCCAGCTCGGTGCTGAAGTACTCCTTCCCCTTGCCCTCCAGGCTCAGCGCATAGTAGACCGTGGCGCAGGACTGCAGGAGCGTGCCGGTTTCGCTGTTGCTCCGCTCCAGGCGGTTGTGGAACACGGAGGAAATGTTGGCTCGCTCCTCATAGTCGCCGGTGGCCTCCTTCTCGATCACGGAGGCCAGCGTGATGATCTCCTGCAGGGTATACTTGCTCTGCTTGATCTGCGTCAGCAGCTCACCGCTGACCCGATTGTTAAAGTTCATGAGCATGGTGTCAATGGCGTACACCGCCGATTTCTTTGTGGAGAACTCGTAGGTGTCGGGGAACAGATAGCCCTCCAAACGGTTGACCTGCCCTTCGGTGCTCTTGTCAACGAAGGAGTAGTCCTCGCTGAAATCATAGTTGGAAACGGCGTCGATCAGCTCCTCCTTGGTGGCAACGCCCTTCTCCGCCAGCAGATCCACGATCTGCTGCACCGTGTAGCCCTCGGGAATGGTGACCAGCACCAGCCCCTCCTGCTCCCGCCGCGCCGCCTCGGGGTCATACATATTGCGCACCAGACTGCGGTAGTCCATGGAGGTGTTCAGCTCATAAGTGCCGGGGTCGATGTCCTTTTTGGCGCCGGTGACGATCTCATAGAGAACGAAAAAGCCTCGCAGCTCAATAAGGCCGGCCTTTTTCAGCTTGTTGGCAATGGCAAAAACGCCGTCGCCCTTGTCAATGGTTACCGTGTAGGTTTCGTTTCCCTTGTCCAAGGCGCACAGATCGTTCGCCAAAAACCAGCCGATGCCTGCCAACAGCATGGAACCCAGCACCACAGCCGCCACGTATGCCGCCCAGTTAAATTTCTTTTTGCGACGTTTCTTTTTCGTCGCAGGCTCCGCTGCGGCGTCTACCTCGCTCATGATCCGCCGACGCACCTCTTCGGTGTTCCAACTCTGCGTATCATATCGCTTCTTTTCGTCCATGGTCATATATCCTTTCTGCATTTTTTCTGTAATATGAGTCAGACAAGTTCCATTTTCCGCTCCCGCCACATACAATACTGTACCAACAGGTAAGTGAGGTGAAAAAAATGTGCTTTGACAACAACAACTGTTCCTGCATCTGGCTCATTGTGATCCTGCTTCTGGTCTTCTGCTGCTGCGGAAATGGAAGCGGACGCAGCTGCTCCTGCGGCGGCAGCGGCGACTCTTGCTGCTCCTGTTAAGAACATACGGGAAGAAATCGGGGACGGCCGTCCCCCCTTTCTTCAGCCCTTTTCGGGGACAAGCAGATCCTCCACCCGCGCCAGCACCTCTCGGTGAATGTCCTCCGGCGTCCGGACGGCTCCGCCGCGGCTGCAGTCGATCTTCTCCCAGCCGCACAGCGAGATCACCAGCTCCGCGCTCTCCCGACAGGCCGCCAGATACCCTTCGTCCCGCTCGTGGATGTCGGCCTTGGTGCCCGTGGCCTGCTCCCTGCGGCGCATCATCTGCTCGGAAAGCTCCGTGGGCAGATCCAAATACACCACCCGATCCGGCTCCGGCAGCTCCAGCAGCCGATACTCAAAGTCGAACAGCCATTTCAAATAGCCCTCCCGCTCCTCCTTGGGCAGCTTGGGGGTCTGGTGTACGGCGTTGGAGGTGGTATAGCGGTCAGCGATCACCAGCCCGCCGCTCTCATAAAACGCGCCCCAGTCCTGCCGATAGCTGGCAAAGCGATCCAC
>OMQS01000057.1 GCA_900313295.1 uncultured Eubacteriales bacterium | reverse complement strand
TTTTATTTGTCCGTCAGATCCGTGGGGCGTTTCTTGCTCTCCATGGGGAAGATCGTCAGCTGGTTGCCGTCCGCCATGGCCAGAAACACCTCCTCGGCCTCCTTATACCCCTGCTGCCGGATCTGCCGCATGAGCCAGGTCACGTCCTTTCCCGCCCGCTGCAGGTTTGTCGGCAGCACCTCGCCGTCCAGTATCACCGGCGTTTGCAGCATGGTCTGATCCGGCTGCAGGGAAAAGTCCGCCGGTGTGGCCGGCCGCTGCATTTCCACCGGCAGGAACGTCACCGTGCCGTTGTGCTCCAGCAGCGCCGTCTGAATCTGGCTCAGGTCAAAATACCCCCCGATGCGGCAGTACATGAGAAATTCCCCCAGATCCATCTTGGCCTTCTTCAGATTTTCCCGATAGATGATCCCGCCGTCCATGAGCACCAGAGGCTTGCCCGTCATGATCCGCCGCGCCGCCAGCGATTTGTTGGTCAAAAGGGAAATGCACACCGCCACCACGGCATATACCGCCATGGCCAACAGCGAGTTTTCCGGCGTGTCCAGCTCCGTGGCCATTTCGGCGGCAATAGAGCCGATGGAGATGCCGATGATATAGTCAAACAGATTCATCTGCGACACCTGCTTGTTGCCCATGAGCTTTGTCAGCAGAAACAGCGCCGCCAGCGATACAAGCGACGTCACGGCCACCCGCAGCAAGTCCATAAAAAACCTCCCCAACCATACTTTTTTCAGTATGACCAGAGAGGTATAATTTTATCCATATTTATCAAAAAGCCTCGCAGAGTTTGCCGCCCGAAGGCGACAAAAATTATGCGCGCAGCAGCCTGCAAGCCCCCTCTCGGAAAATCCCCTTGGGATTTCCGAGAGTCACTTACCCGTGCCTGTCCTCGTTTTCATTGGTATGGATGTTGATAAACTCCGCCCGCATCTTGGAGTAGAGGATAGTCTGGCTGCTGTAAAGGCCGCAGTAGCCGGAGAGCAGATAGCTGATGGCACAGGCCATGGCAAAGTACAGCAGGTCGCCGGTGCCGAACAGCTCGATGCTCAAAAACACCGACGCGATGGGGCAGTTCACCGCCCCGCAGAACACCGCCACCAGCCCGATGGCCGCGCTGAAGCCCGCCGGCAGACCAATAAGCCCGCCGAACACGCACCCGAAGCAGGCGCCCACGAAGAACGACGGCACCACCTCGCCGCCCTTGAAGCCGAACCCGATGGTCACGGCGGTGAACAGCAGCTTCAGCAGCCACGCCCAGCCGACAGCCTCCCCGCCTATGGCTCGCTGCACCACCTCCATGCCGGCGCCGTTATAGTCGGTATTGCCAACCAGCAGCGTCAGCCCGATCACCAGCGCGCCGCCCACGAACACCCGCAAAAAGGGATTCGGCAGCAGTCTCGCCGCCAGACGTCCCGTTTCCTGCATCCCGCGGCAGAACAGAATGCTCACCAAGGCGCAGCCCACCGCCAGCACCGCCACCAGCAGCATGGTCCACGCGTCCATGCCCGGGTCGGCCACGGTGAATCGGGTAGGTGGCACGCCCATGAGCAGGCTCACCAGATATCCCACCAGCGCCGCCGTCAAGCACGGCAGCAGACCGGCGTAATAGAATACGCCCACGCTGATGACCTCCATGGCGAAGACAGCCGCCGTCAAAGGCGTTCCGAACAGCGCCGAGAACACGGCGCTCATGCCGCACAGCGTTGCCAGCGGCAGATCCTTCTGCCCCAGATGCAGCAGCCGCCCCGTGGCGTGGCCGATGCCCCCGCCGATTTGCAGCGCCGCGCCCTCTCGGCCTGCGCTGCCGCCGCCCAGATGGGTCAGCACCGTGGAGATAAAGATCACCGGCACCAGCAGCACCGGCACGTTTTTGCCAAAATGCACGGACTCGATGACGGCGTTGGTGTCCTTGCCCTCCACTTTGGTGAGGCGGTACAGCCCCGCAATGAGCAGTCCCAGCACCGGCAGCAGGTACAGGATCCACGGGTGCGCGTCCCGCGCAAGGGTAGCATAGTTCACGCCGATGTGGAACAGCGACCCGATCACGCCGCCGACGCCGCCGATAAGGCCGCCCACCGTCATCCACTTGACCAGTGCCGC
>OMQS01000112.1 GCA_900313295.1 uncultured Eubacteriales bacterium | reverse complement strand
GTCGGACTTGCCGGCGGGATCGAAGTCGGAACCGCCCTTGGCGCCGCCGATGGGCAGGCCGGTCAGGCTGTTCTTGAAGGTCTGCTCGAAGCCCAGGAACTTGATGATGCCCTCATACACGTTCTTCTGGAAACGCAGGCCGCCCTTGTAGGGGCCGATAGCGCCGTTGAACTGGCAGCGCCAGCCGCGGTTGGTGTGCCACTGACCGTTATCGTCGCACCACACAACGCGGAAGGTGAACATACGCTCAGGCTCTACCATGCGGCCCAGCAGATCGACCTTCTCATACTCGGGGTGCTTCTCGATGACAGGCTCCAGAGAGGACAGAACTTCCTCAACGGTCTGCACGAACTCAGGCTCGTTGCCGTGCTTGGTCTTTACGCTCTCGAGCACGCTTGCCAGATAAGCATTCATAAAAATTGCCTCCTCAAATATGTTCCGATTCGGAATGTTTATATGACGGGACTTCATATCCCGTTCATAACGATGATAACACCATTCCCAATATTTCACAAGGGTTTCCGGAAGAAAAAAGGGGGCATATCCCGTAAAAAAAACCGCTGTCTTTTTGTGCAAAGTGCGAATCAATCGCCCTTAGGCCGGTTTTTTCGCCGCCAGGCCGCATCCGCACCGATTTCATATTGACTTTTTTTGATTCTTCTATATAATAGATACGGAAGGTTCTTCTATCCTTCCGCACCGCAAAAAAAAATCGCCTCATGCGACAGTGCATCCCCCAAAGCCGATCCCCCCGTCGGGGAGGGCTTTTGTTATGTCGGGTGCTTTTGGGGCAAAAGGAGAATTTTTATGCATACATACTCGCTGACAGTGGCCGGCCTGCATCGGGAGCTGCCCATCTGCAAGGTGACGGACGATCTGCACATCGGTGCTTTTATCTGCTTTGGTGACGCCGAGCTGACCGTGGCCTGTGCCAAAGCTATGCTGGAGCTGTTGGAGCCCGGCAGCTACGACTATCTCTTCACCGCCGAGGCCAAGAGCATTCCTCTGATTCACGAAATGGCTCGTCAGTCCGGCGCCAAAAAGTATTTCATCGCCCGCAAGGGGGAAAAGGTCTATATGCCCGACCCCATCCACGTGGAGGATAAGTCCATCACCACCACCGGCACGCAGCGCCTGTATCTGGGCAGCGACGATGCCGCCCTCATCCGCGGCAAGCGCATCGTCCTCATGGACGACGTGATCTCCACCGGCGGCTCCCTGCTGGCCATGGAGCATCTGGTGGCGCTGGCAGGCGGCACCGTGGTGGATCGCATCGCCGCTCTGGCCGAGGGCGCTGCCGCCCAGCGCAAGGACATCAAGTTCCTGGCTCCCCTGCCCGTGTTCAATGCCGACGGCACGATCAAGTAAACAATCTGCATTTTTAAGATGGCTGCCTAAAAAGCGGCCATCTTTTTTCATTTTTTTATGGACAATTAAGATAAGCTGTGGTAATATGAGGAATTAATAAAACAGATACCGCCCGAGAGCCTTCCTCCCCGTCTGTCTGTATGAAAGGAGAACAATTTTATGTCCGTGAAAGAAAGCTATGCCGGCAAGATCAACCGCAAGCTCAACAAAAAGCTCCATGTCATCGACGTGGCCGCCGGCCGTGTCCCCGCCGATCTGGTGCTGAAAAACGCCACCTATGTCAATGTCTTCTCCAATGAGTTGGGTCACGGCGACATCGCCGTTGCCGAGGGGCTTATCGTAGGCATGGGCGAGTACCACGGCCATGTGGAGGTAGACGTCAGCGGCAAGCTCGTGCTGCCCGGCTTTTTGGATGCCCATATCCATCTGGAAAGCTCTCTGGTCAGCCCTACGGAGTTTGCCAAGGCCGTCCTCCCCCACGGCACCACCACCGTCATCACCGACCCCCACGAGATCGCCAACGTCATGGGCACCGACGGCATCGAGTACATGCTCCAGGCCACGGAGGATCTGCCGGTGGACGTGCGCTTCATGCTGCCCTCCTGCGTGCCCGCCACGCCTCTGGACGAATCCGGCGCCGTGCTGGATTACCGCGCCATCGACTCCTTCTATGACCACCCCCGCGTACAGGGTCTTGCCGAAATGATGAACTTTGTGGGCACCGTGAACGGCGACCCCCAGGTAGTGGAAAAGATCGTCGCCTCTCAGGCGCACCACAAGAAGATCGACGGCCACGCCCCCGGCCTCAGCGGCAACGACCTCAACGCCTACATAGCCGCCGGCGTGTACTCCGACCACGAGTGCTCCGATCTGAATGACGCTCTGGCCAAGCTGGAGCGCGGCCAGTTCATCATGATCCGCGAGGGCACCGCCGCCCGCAATCTGGAGGCACTTGTCCCCCTGCTGTGCAGCAAGTATGTGGATCGCTGCATGTTCTGCACTGACGACAAGCACCCCAACGACCTCTTGGAAAAGGGTCATATCGACTACATCGTGAAAAAGGCCATTTCTCTGGGCGTTGACCCCATCATCGCCGTAAAGGCCGCCTGCCACACCGCCGCCCGCTACTTCCTGCTCAATAACCGCGGCGCCATCGCCCCCGGCTATCTGGCCGATTTCGTTATCATTGATAATTTCGAGAATTTCGATATTGAAATGGTCTATAAGCGGGGCGAGCTGATGTATGACGGCCAGCTTCGTGACTTCCCCACGCCGGAGATCGACCCCTATCTGGTCAACCGCGCCCATGACACCTTCCACCTCAGCAAGCTGACAGCGGACGATTTCAAGGACGGCCGTCCCCACGCCATCATCGGTCTGGTGCCCGGGGAGATCATCTCCGAGGACGCCGGCTACATTGACCACATCGACGTGGAGTACGACATTCTCAAGGTCGCCGTCATCGAGCGGCATAAGAACACCCACCACATCGGCTTGGGCTATATCAAGGGCTACGGCCTGAAGTCCGGCGCCGTGGCCACCAGCATCTCCCACGACTCCCACAACATCATCGTCGTGGGCACCAGCGAGGAGGAGATGGCCGCCGCCGCCAACCGTATTGTAGAGAATCACGGCGGCATCACCGTCATGGAAAACGGCAAGGTGCTGGGCGAGGTGACGCTGGCCATCGCGGGCATCATGAGCGACGACCCGCTGGTCATGGTCAACAGCGCTCTGGAGAGCGCCAAGGACGAGGCGTTCCGTCTGGGCGTGTCCCGCGACATCGACCCGTTCATGACCCTGAGCTTCATGGCGCTGCCGGTGATCCCCACTCTGCGCATCACCACCCGCGGCGTGTTCGATGTGAACACCCAGCGGTACATCTGATTTCTTGCAAAAACAGGCAGCAGGCGTTAAATTCGCCTGCCGCCTGTTTTTACATCGCTTCAGTGCCTCCAGCTCGGCGTAGGCCTCGTCCAGCCCCTTTAGCTTTTTCACAAGGATGTCGAAGCGGTTAAGGTCTTCTATGCTCCACCGCTTGCTCCTCTCGCTCATGGCCTTCTCCGCCGCCCAGAGAAGCACAGCCCTGTCGGAGAGGCGAAGCTCCCACTGCTGGTTTTGCACTTTGCCGCCGGCGCGGTCTTTACACAGCTTTACCCACGCAGCCTTTACAGCGTCATAGTCGCGGAACATGGGCCGAAGCAAGTCATCGTTCACGCCTTCGTGAATATCTCCGCTAATGTATGCAATAATCTCCTCTGTCAGTTTCGTGTACTGCGCTTCATCGGACAAGTCTGCCTCGTCACCAAGATATGCCTTGGAAATCACCGCCTGATATTCCAAAAATTCCTCGCTGGAGAAGATCAAGTTATCAGTCACAACATCCTCAAAGGCTTTCCTCACCGACAGTCCATACCACAAGTGGAACGCCTCATGTCCTGCAGTATTTCTCGGATCCAGCGATGCATCAGTGCTGACCATAACCTTATTCTTTTCGACCGTAGTAGCTTGCGGAACCCTCCTCGCAGACGAAATTCCATCCATGTTCCAAAGAATGTCGCCGTCGATAATCTCCGCATCGATGCCCAGCTCACTTAGTTCTTTTTGAATCTGTTGGGCATTTTCTCCGGCAGATTCCCGGCGAACGGGTCGGTATCCGTAAGCTGCTGATTTTCCCTCAAAGACTTGATAGCCTTCTTCCACCGTTCTTCGAAGGAAATCTCCTCTTTTTTCTTTTCTTGCTTTTCCATCTTCAAAGCCCTCCTTCAACGAAGCTTTTGCTGTGCCCATTTTACCATCGTGATGCTTACCTTTCAAGGGCTTTTCCACCGGCCTGATGCTCTCACTGGTGCCGACCCGCGCTTGCTGCTTGACTTCCGCCGGAGCGTTCTCCCGTACTGTCCCCCGGCCATTCCTGGCAGCATCCACCAGTGCGTTGTCCCATATCTCTTGCAGCTCCCGGGCGTACTGCTTCTGTCCGACCGCT
>OMQS01000003.1 GCA_900313295.1 uncultured Eubacteriales bacterium | reverse complement strand
GGCGATCTGCCCGTAGCCAGTGGGGGAGAGGAACACCGCCGCCGCCACAGCTGCCAGCGCCGGCAGGAGCATGGCAGGCACCAGATGGCGTATCCGCCGCCAGAAGCGGGGAATGTCCAGCCCCACCCGCCGGTGGTAGTAGCGGTTCATAATGAGCATACCGGCGCCGGTGGCGATGGCGGTGCCGATGGCGGCGCCCAGCACGTCCCACTTCATGCACAGGGGGATGCTCAGCGCCGTGTTGCCCAGCGCGATAATGAGGTACACCAGCGAGCTGAACTTGTGCATATTTTTGGCTCGAAGAATCTCATTGCCCAGCATCTGGATGTTGGCCCATAGGGTGGCGCCGAAGAGCAGCAGCGTCACGGCGTAGTCCACGGAGAACTTGGCGTCGCCGCCCCAGAGCACCACAAAGCTCTGCCCCACGGCCACAAAGCCCAGAAGTATGCCGCCTAAAAAGATAAATTGCAGCCGCCCCACCCGGATGAAGAGCCGATCCAGCTCTCGAATGGGCTTCTTCTCCGCCACGATGCGGTTGACTCTCGGGATCAGCAGATTGGAAATGGCCATGGCGAAGGACTGGTAGTACACGTTCAGCTGTGCCGCCACGGTGTATATGGTCACCGAGGTGGTGCCGTGGATCCACGCCAGCAGCAGCCGGTCGATGCTCCAGTTGAAGTTGTCCACAACAATGCCGATGAACACAAAGACAGTGAAGCCCACCATCTCCCGCATGAGCTTGAAGTCGTACACCCGGAAGGAGAAGGGCATTTTCAGCTTCCAAAGGCAGAAAATAACATTCATTGCTCCGCTGATAACAGTGAAAACAAGAGAGAGGACCGTCAGCGTCACACTGCGATAGCCCAGGAGCAGCAGGGGGATCATAATGAGGGGGTTGAGCACCTGCCGCCCCAGAGCCACGATCTTTTGAAAGAGGTATTGCTCGTTTATGGTCACGTGGGACTCAAACACGCTGATGGGGAAGGTCAGAGCGGCATTCACCGTCATGATCCGCAGCAGCTTATCTCCCAGTGCGATCTCCTCCGCCGTGAGCTTTTTGCCGAAGATCACGTCCCCGTGGCCTGCCAGCAGGAAGCCGATGCCCAGCACCAGAGCGCCCAGCGCAATGTAGGTGAGCAGGAACATGCCGTTGAGCTTGGCCATGTTCTTTTTGTCGTTTTCGGCTTTGGAGCGGGAGTAGTAGCGGATGTAGGCGCTGCCAAGGCCGAAGGTCAGCATATTCAGATAGGAGATGATGGGCAGGACGGTCTGATAAACGCCGAACTCGCTGTCGCCCAGCCGCTGGATCATAATGGGCGTGTACACCAGCGAGATCACCGTGCTCAGCCCCATGGACAGATAGGATAGTATAGCGCCTGCCTTGATCTGGTTGACCTGCAGCTCCCTCACGCCCCTTCCTTCGGAGAATTCTGAATAACTATTTTACAGCACCTTTGGCTCTCTGTAAACCCCCAATCAACGGATCCCCAGCAGCTGCTTGTAGTAGGGCCACAGGCCGCACTTTTCCGGGTAGAAGGGTGCCAGCTGGCACAGATCCGTCCCCGGGAAGTCGTTGCCCTCAATAATGGCAGGCCCCGTGGGCGTGATGGCAATGTCCCAGCCCACGTGCCCCACCTTTGGGAAGACCAGAGCTGCTTTTTTCGCCATGGCAATGGCCTCGTCCACCATGGGGAGCTGGTACCCCGGCAGCTCGATGCCGGTGTCGGGATGCCTTTCATACACGTTAAAATAGTCGTCCGTGGCGGGAGAGCAGATCTTCCCCGTTTCGGGATCCACCCGACACAGGATGCCGCCCTGTCCGGAGTTATCGCATACGCCGCCGCCCCGTCCCATTTTCACGGTAATATAGGCGATATGCACCTGTCCGTCCACCAAGTCCGTGAGGATGCGCATGGAGTTCACCGAGGCAGGGTGCAGACGGGCCATGTCCGGGTGCTGGGGCAGGGCGTGCTCCAGCACCACCAGCCGCTTTTGCCGGATGTAGTCCAGCATGGCGGCGGGGGAGTCAAAGTCCTTCCCATATAGTTTTTCCACGCCCCGTCCGCAGTCGCCGTGGTTGATTTTTGCAAAAATGGCTTCCTGCCCCTGCAAAAACTCCGCAAATTCCGCCTCGGTGGCCGTTTCGCCATTCAGGGTCTTGCGACCCAGATAGTCGGCAAATGTTTCGTTAAAGCGCAGCTTGTCGTCAAACTCGTCGCTGAAAGCGGGGTCATTCATCATGTCCTGCACCCGTTTGTTGCGCACTCGGGTCAGATAGGTGTCCCGCTGCCGTCCGTTCATGTCGTAAAAGCCGAACATCAGGTAGTCGTAGTACCCCGAGCCGTATTTGGCGGCGCACAGCAGGATGTCAAAAAAGGTATATACCTTGCTTTGCCCGCTTTTTTCCTTCACTTTTTCCAGCACACGGTTCAGCTTATCAAAGCGGACGCCGCTGATGACCCGTGCCAGATAACGCAGCTTTCCCATAGAGCACCTCCGTCAGTGATGTTTTTGGTTGGCCTCCGGGCGGCTCAGCTCTTCCACCCGCAGGCGGTAGGCATCCTCCTCGTAGGGCAGATACGCAAATTCGGCCTCCGGCGCCATGGCTCGCAGCAGAGACAGGGCGAACTGCGGGTTCAGCGGCAGCAGCGGCCCCAGCAGATAGGTGGCAATAAAGTTGCCCTGCCGGAATCCCTCGTTTTTCGTTTCGGGGTTCAGTCCCGTGCCCGTTTTCATGAAAAGGAAAGGGTTGCCCGTTTCGCCATAGCTGTGGGAGAGCTGATTTTTAAAGCCAACAAGGATGTCTTCGCCGCAGCTCCCCAGGCAAAGCTCGTTGTAACGCAGGTGGGAAAACCGCTTGGCGGTGGTTTTGTAAAAGCCCAGTCCTTGGATCTCCCGCCCATCTTCACATCGGATGACCTCCCCCAGCAGCTCAAAGGCGTTGCCTGTGACCAGTGTCACGGCGCTGCCCTCCATGCGCCGGCGCAGAGCCTCGGCGTAAGGCTTCAGGCGTTCCAGCTCCTGCTCCTGCTGGCTTTCCGTGCAGGGTCCGATGTAGAGCAGATCCACCGCCCGATCCGCAAAGGCGGGGCGGTCAAACAGATGGGTTCGGATCAGCTCATGATCCACGCCGGCTCGGCGCAGTTTTTCCTGCACATAGAGGAGGTTGCCCCGGTCGCCGTACAGATTGCTGTACTCGCCGTACAGCGCTTCTATCACGATTTTTTTCATTTGCCTGCCTCCTTCTCTGCCAGCGCCCGCCGTATCCGCATGGCAATGGGCTTGGCGTACAGCTCAAAGAAAATAGCCACCGTGCCCTCTGTGGGTGCATGAGCCAGAAGCGCCTGCTCCAGCTTGCCATAGTCGGTGAAAAGCCGCAGCTTCCCCTCCGGCACGCCGCCCAAGACCAGCCGCAGCGCCAAGTCGTAGCACCGCCGCCCGCCAATGTAAACAGTCTCCACGGAGTCGTCCCTCAGAGCGTCAAAGTCCGTGTCGTACAGCCAGGAGATGTCCTCGTGGCCGTGGATGGCATCCAAGGAGTCCGTAATGGTCAGCACCACGGTCTTTTTTCCCTCCATGTGAGCCAGCTGGGCAATGCTCTGGGTGCTGGAAATGGGATTTTGGTTCTTGCTCAGCATGGTCACGATGTTTACCGTCCCCGCCTTTTGCTGCTCGAACCGCCCTGTCTGACCCGATGGCTCCTCCAGAGCCTGAGCAATGTCCGCCCCGGCCAACCCCAGCATCCGGCAGCAGCCCACGGCGGCGGTGATGTTATACACGCTGAACAGCGTCCCTTGCTTGCAGGACAGATGCAGATCTTCCTGCCCCGGTTCCCGCAGCACAAAGTTTCCCGTCTCAAAGTCCATGTCCACCGCTTCATAGGTGGCCTCCGGCAGGGCAAATCCACATTTCGGGCAGTGAGACCGGCCGATGTGGTGGTAATGGAAATAGTCAAAGGCCAGCAGATGCCCGCAGCGGGGGCAGGCGGAGCGGTCGCAGGCGGTGTTCACGCAGGTGTCCGTGGAGCGGCTCGTCCGAGCCACCCGAAAAAACACCCGCTCGTTGCTCCCTTCGCCCAGCAGTCCGGAGATCATGTCGTCCCCGTTCAGCAGCAGCCGTGTTCCGGCGGGAAGGGCTTGGGCGATCTTGCCAAAAATAAACTCACTGTGCCCGTTGCGCTTGATGGAGTCCCGGTACAGGTTGGTCACCACCAGCACGTCCGGCTGCACATAGGGATAGATTCGGGGGCTGGAGCGCTCGTCCACCTCCAGAACGGCGGCGTCATAGCCCTTGCGCAGCTTGCCGGACAGGGTGCAGCCGGCCAGCAGCGTGGTGGCAATGCCGGACCACATGTTGGAGCCGGCCCGATTGCTGAGCACTTTTCTTCCGTTCGCCTCCAGAATGTCGGCAATGGTGTTGGATACAGTGGTTTTGCCGTTGGTGCCCGTAACGGCCACGATGGACGCAGGCTTGCCGATGCGCCCCAAAAAGTCCGGACACAGCTTGCAGGCCAGCGAACCGGGGAAATCCGTCCCCTCGTGGCGGGTGATCTTCAGCGCCGGAACGGACAGCTTGGCCATCCACAGCGCAAATAAAAACCGCAGCTTACCCATGTGTCAATCCTCCTCGATGATGGCCGCCGCCCGACAGGAGCAGCCGTCGGAATTTTTAAATTTCAGCGGCAGTGTCATGAAGGTGAATGGCCGGCCTATGAGTCTGTCCAGTCCCTTCAGATTCTCTGTGTTCACAAAGCCCGCTCCCAGCAGCGTTATGTGGTTGGGAAAGTCCACGCTGTCGCAGGGGTCCAGAGAAATGGAGTCTTCGCCGATGCCCTTGAGGGGCAGACCCGCCACAAAGGCCGCCGCCTCCGCCGTCAGGCACGGAAAGCTTTCGTAGTACGTCGCCTGCCCCCAGAGCCTGTCCCATCCGGTGCAGAACAGCAGAAAGTCCGCCTGCCGAATGGCGTCCTCGTTCTGCCGCAGCAGTTCCAAGGAGATCTCCCGCTGCCCCCGACAGTCCAGCGCGAAGCCGCGCCCCACAAAGCGCTCCGCCGGAAAGTCGTCCAGCGTCTGCCCGTCCGTGATCATGTGCGCCGGCGCGTCCATGTGGGTGCCAGTGTGGGAGTACATATGCAGCAGCGTTTCCCGATAGCCCGCTTCTTCAATGGTGCAGGCGGTGGTGAGCTGCGGCTGCTCCGTACCGGGGTAAACGGGCATATCATTCTTTATAGTATGTGTCAGATCAATTACCGTCATTTTGAGTCTCCTTTTTCCAAATAGATCATCAGTGCGCCTATATCCGCCGGCGACACGCCGGAAATGCGGCTTGCCTGCCCCAGATTCAGCGGCCGCACCGCCGCCAGCTTTTCCCGTGCCTCCAGCCGCAGCCCCTGAATGCCGCTGTAGTCCATGCTCGCCGGCAGGGCGTGCTGCTCCAGCTTTTCAAATTCCTCCACCTGGCTCAGCTGCCGCCGGATGTATCCCTCATATTTCACCGATATTTCCACCTGCTCCCGCACTGCCTTGGGAAGGCTCGGGGCGGTGGGGTCAAAGGTCATCAACTCGTCGTATGTCATCTGGGGTCGCCGCAGCAGGTCGATGAGCCGCGCCCCGTCCGTCACGGCGGCGGAGCCTCGCTCCGTCAGCAGGCGGTTCAGCGCCTCGCTTCCCGCAATGCCGGTGCGCTCCAGCCGTTTGATCTCCGCCTCCACGGCGGCGTACTTTTCCTCCACCGCCCGCATCCGCTCCTCCGGCACCAGCCCCAGCGCATAGCCGATGGGCGTCAGACGCTTGTCCGCGTTGTCCTGCCGCAGCAGCAGCCGGTATTCCGACCGGCTGGTCATCATCCGGTACGGCTCCTCGGTGCCCTTGGTCACCAGATCGTCAATGAGGGTGCCGATGTAGCTTTCGCTCCGTTTGAGGACCAGCGGCGGCTCTCCCTTCAGCTTCAGCGCCGCATTCACCCCCGCCGCAAAGCCCTGCACCGCCGCCTCCTCGTAGCCGGAGGAGCCGTTGAATTGTCCGGCGCCGTATAGCCCCTCCACGACCTTCGTTTCCAGCGTGGGGTGCAGCGCCAGCGGGTCGATACAGTCGTACTCGATGGCGTAGGCCGGACGCATCATCACGGCGCGCTCCAGCCCCGGCACGGAATGCAGCATCTTCAGCTGCACCTCCTCCGGCATGGAGGAGGAAAAGCCCTGGATATACATCTCCTCCGTGTCCAGCCCCATAGGCTCGATGAAGAGCTGGTGGCGGGGCTTGTCCCGAAACCGCACGATCTTCGTTTCAATGGACGGGCAGTATCGCGGCCCTATCCCCTCGATGACGCCGGAATAGATGGGGCTTCTATCCAGATTTTCCAGAATGATCCGGTGGGTCTCCTCCGTGGTGTAGGTCAGCCAGCATACGGCGCGGTTTTCCCGCACCTTTTCCGTGGAAAAGCTGAAGGGGAGGGGATCTTCGTCCCCCGTCTGCACCTCCATTTTGGAAAAGTCGATGCTTCTGGCGTTCACCCGCGGCGGCGTGCCGGTCTTGAACCGCCGTAGGGGCAGCCCCTCCCGCCGCAGCGCCTGCGCCAGCGATACGGCGGCGTGCATCCCGTCGGGGCCTGAGTCCTCGATGCACTCGCCCACAATGGTGCGCCCCTGTAAATATGTCCCCGTGCAGAGGATGACCGCCCGCACCTCGTATACGGCGCCGGTGCGCAGCACCACTTCTTTCACCCGTCCGTCCTCTGTCCGCAGGTCGATGATCTCCCCCTGCCGCACGGTGAGCCGCTCCTGCGTTTCCAGCGTGTGCTTCATCACCTGCTGGTATTTTCGCCGGTCGGCCTGCGCCCGCAGGGAGTGCACCGCCGGCCCTTTGCCGCGGTTGAGCATCCGGTACTGGATGCAGGCTGCGTCCGCCGCCCGTCCCATCTCGCCGCCCAGCGCGTCCAGCTCCCGCACCAGATGCCCCTTGCCGGTGCCGCCGATGGCGGGGTTGCAGGGCATGTTGCCCACGGCGTCCAGATTGATGGTGAAAATGACCGTTTCCAGCCCCATCCGCGCCGTCGCCAGCGCCGCCTCGATGCCGGCGTGTCCTGCGCCGATGACCGCTATATCAAATTTTCCTGCCGAAAATTCCTGCATAGAAAGACCCTCGATATCTTTGTAAAAACTTACAAATATAAATTGTTAAATTTGTGTAAACTTCCAAAATTTCCCTTGCATTCTCTATCCGACGGTGGTATATTACCTTTGGAAACAAGAGAAGAAAGGAGCGTGATCGTGTTATGATGAACAACTGGATCCTGGGCGATCTGGACGACATGATCTTCGCAGACTGCGACTGGCAGCCCAGCGAGCGGTAAGTCCGATCCCGAAACAGAGCACCACGCATGGGCGTGGATATTTTTTTTGCAAAGCGCCGAAAAAGCGCTTTATTTTTTTTGCCTGCGTCCGGTGAATAGCAGCAGCAGGCACAGCCCCAGCAGGGAAACGCCGATGGCGATGGCGCAGTTGCGGAAGAACTCCTCCGGCAGCAGCACGATCACGGGATCCGCGGCGGGGTCAAAGAGCCAGTTGCCTTTTCCCGGGAAAAAGATGCCGTGGAACACGGTGAACGCGCGGTCGAAGTCCGTGGCCGCCAGCGCGCCCACCAGCAGGATCAGCCCGCCCAGGCCGCAGGCCGCCCAGAACGCCGGCGTCCGCCCACCCAAGCGGGGGAGGGGTTCGCCACGTCGTTTGCAGACAATATGCAGCCCCAGCAAAAAGAGAACCGTCACTGCCAGCACCGCCAAGTCGAGGATAAACAGCACCCGCACGTCGGCAAAGTGGCTGGCGCCCTCCTCCGAGAAGGGCAGCACGCCGGCGGCAAAGTTCTGCCGCAGCCCCAGACAGTAGTCCATCACGTCGCCGTAGGCGGCGCGCACCTGCGCTGCCGTCAGCCCGCTGCTCTCGCAGATGCCCAGCGGAGCGATCTGCGCATAGTAAAACGGGCGCAGCAGCAGCACCCACGCGATGGAGCCGGTGAAAACCGCCAGCGCCGTACAGGGAATGGCGATATACGACCACAGCTTCTTCATGCGATCACACCTCCCACAGGGACTGCTCGGACGTGGACACGCACAGCGCCCCCGCCTGCAGCGCCGAGAGAATGTCCCCCTTGTCCGTCATCAGCCCCCCCGCGATAAGGGGGATGGGCAGCTTTTTGGACAGCCTTTCGATGACCTTGGGCAGCGTCCCCGGCAAAATTTCGATGACGTCCGGCGTCACCATTTCCGTTTCCTTCTGCAAATTGCCCACGGCCTTGGAGTCGATGGCGAACACCCGCAGCACCGTCAGCATGTTGTTTTCCCGTCCCCGACGGATGAGGTGCGGGCGGGTGGAGATGATGCCGTCGGCGCCCTGCTGCTGCAGCCAGTCCACGGCCACCTCCTTGGGAGCAAGGCCGCCCACCAGATCCAGATGGACGATGGCTTGCTTCCCTGCCTCGTGGGTCGAGGCGATCCACTGCCCTATGCGCAGCAGGTTGCCGCCCAGCAGGAAAACGGCGCGGCTCTCGCAGTTCAGCGCTTGGCGCAGGGCGTCTTCGTCCTTCACTGCCGGTATCACCGGCGACTGCTCCAGCAGTTCAATGAGCTTGTGGCGCATAAAGCCCCTCCTTCGATAAAGCAGTAAAAAGCCTCGCAGAGTTTGCGCCCGCAGGCGCAAATAATTCAAATCATTTTTCCCCGCGACATGCGCGTGGGGGAAAATACCTCTCAGGCTGCCAGTGTGGAATTTTTGCGCCCAGCGCAAAAATTATGCGCGCAGCAGACTGCAACCCCCTTTGGCAGAAAAAACGAAGTTTTTTCGCCGGCTAAAGAAGTATCCTCCTGCCTATCATACCACGGGCAGGAGGATATTTACAATAAAAAACTGCTATCTGGCGCTCTTTGTAGCCACCACGGCCACGCCTGTGCCGCACACGTCGGGGATCACCACGTCGCCGGCGGCCACGGGCAGGGTCACGAGGGCGGTGTTCAAGGCGTGCGCCACGTCAAAGACCTTCGCCTTGGGCACCTCGCCCGCCGTGCGCACGGACACCACGGGAGCGGTGCCGCCGGTGCAGCGGACGGTGCCGGTGACGGTGCGCGCCGGCGCTACGCACTCTTTGCGGGCGTAGCTGTCGCCTCGCTTGCAGGTGTTGCCGGTGACGGACGTTACCACGCCGTTTTCCAACGTGGCTATGAGCTGGCAGCCCATAGGACAGCCGATACATGTTAACTGACGCTGCGTCATTTTCCCACCTCCTCAACGGTGAATGTAATGCTCCGGCAGCCCTCCGGCAGCTCACTCTTGCGCAGGGGGAACTGCTCCATTTCGCCGGGGGTCAGGATGCGCTTGGGGATGCGCCGCAGGAGCTTGCCGTCGGCGTAGGCGCACAGGGCGGCGTCCCGATAGGGCTGCCCCACACGGAACCGCACGGTGACGGTGTCCTCCATATTTTCGGGGTCGATATACTGGGGCACGGTGTAGCGCACGCCGT
Organism: uncultured Eubacteriales bacterium; assembly: GCA_900313295.1. Taxonomy (GTDB): domain Bacteria; phylum Bacillota; class Clostridia; order Oscillospirales; family Oscillospiraceae; genus Vescimonas. Next base: position 2,136 of record OMQS01000003.1, on the reverse strand, counting down.
TTTTGCCCTCCAGATGCACAAGCTTCGCGGCCTTGCTGCCGTTTTTCAGGTACAGGGCTGCATTTTCGCCGGCCTTCTTGGCCTCCTGGCTCACAAAGTCCACCAGATCGTGGACATGGAGCACATTGCCGCAGGCGAACACGCCGGAAATGGAGGTGGCCAGCCGATCCGTCACTTCGGGGCCGCCGGTAACGCCGCTGAGACACACGCCGGCGGCGGAGGACAGCTCGTTTTCAGGCAGCAGACCCACGGAAAGAAGCAGGGTGTCACAGGGGATGAACCGCTCTGTGCCGGAAATGGGCTTGCGATTCGCGTCTACCTGCGCCAGCGTCACGCCCTCCAGCCGCTCCCGTCCGTGGATATTCACCACGGTGGTAGAGAGGTACAGGGGGATGTCAAAGTCCTCCAGACACTGGACGATGTTGCGCTTGAGACCGCCGGAGTAGGGGAGGACTTCCGCCACGGCGTGGACCTTGGCGCCCTCCAGCGTCATGCGCCGCGCCATGATGAGGCCGATGTCGCCGCTGCCGAGGATCACCACGTTTTTTCCGGGCATAAAGCCCTCCATATTCACCAGCCGCTGGGCGGTGCCGGCGGAATAGATGCCCGCCGGACGGCAGCCGGGGATGTTCAGCGCGCCCCGCGGGCGCTCCCGACAGCCCATGGCCAGAACCACGGCCTCGGCCTGGATCTGCACAAGGCCGGTTTCGGGGCCTGTGACGGTGAGCACCCGCTCTGCCGACAGATCCAGCACCATGGTGCGCAGCAGGTAGGGAATGTGAAGCTCCTTCACTTTTTCGATGAAGCGGTGGGCGTACTCGGGGCCTGTCAGCTCCTGGCCGAAGGTGTGCAGGCCGAAGCCTGCGTGGATGCACTGGTTCAGAATGCCGCCCAGCTCTTTATCACGCTCAATGATGAGAATGTCTTCAACGCCGCTTTCTCTGGCGGCGATGGCAGCGGCCAGCCCTGCAGGGCCTCCGCCGATGATGGCAAGCTGCACCTGTTTCATGCCTGCACCTCCTTGGTATAGCCGACGAGGAGGTTGCTCCCGCCGCCGGACTTGGTGAGCTCCGTCTGGGGCACGCCCAGCTCGCGGCTCAGAATTTCCATGACGCGCGGCGCGCAGAAGCCGCCCTGACAGCGCCCCATGCCGGCGCGCACGCGACGCTTCACGCCGTCCAGCGAGCGGGCGCCGGGGGTGCGGTGGATGGCGTCCGCGATCTCGCCCTCGCTGATCTGCTCGCAGCGGCAGATAATGTTGCCGTAGGCGGGGTTCTCCTGCACCAGCACCTGCCGCTCCGCCAGAGGCAGCTCCCGCAGGTGGGGGATGTCGCGGCGGGTGGCATGGAAGGTCAGCTTCTCCGTGGCGTCCAGCTTTTGGGCGATGCACTGCGCCAGGTATACGCCAATGGCCGGCGCGGAGGACAGACCCGGGGACTCGATGCCCACGGCGTCAAAAAATCCGTCGGCGCTTTCGCCGATGATAAAATCGTCGCTGTCGCCGGTCAGATGCGCCCGCAGGCCGCAGAAGCTGGTGATGGTGTCCCGCATGGGCAGGTTCGGCACGCTCACGCCGGCCGTTTCGGTGGCATAGGCCAGACCGTCGGCGGTGGTGTCGGTGGCGTCCTTGTCGTCCCGATCTACGGCGGTAGGGCCGATGAGGAGGTTGCCGTGCACCGTGGGCGTCACCAGCACGCCCTTGCCCAGCTTGCCGGGAAGCTGGAAGATCGTGCGCTCCACCAGATGTCCGTCCTTCTTGTCCAGCAGGCAGTATTCGCCGCTGCGGGGGGTGATGGAGAGTTTGGCATCGCAGACCATGTTGTGCAGCTCGTCGCTGTATACGCCGGCGGCGTTCACGACAGTGCGGGTCTTCATGACCTTGCCGCCGGCAGTAAGCTCGTAGAGGCCGTCTTTGCGGGAGATAGCCGTGACGGGGCTGTTCATGAAGAACTCCACGCCGTTTTTGGCCGCGTTTTCCGCCAGCGCGATGGTCATGCCGAAGGGGCAGACGATGGCGCTGGTGGGGGCGTACAGCGCCGCCGCGGCGGCGGGGGAGAGGGCAGGCTCCAGCCGGTGCAGCTCCTCGCCGTCAACAATGCGCAGACCTTCCACGCCGTTTGCTTCGCCCCGATGCAG
>OMQS01000178.1 GCA_900313295.1 uncultured Eubacteriales bacterium | reverse complement strand
GACGAAACGCTTTGCGGGCGATCCCGCCCCCTTCGTGATGGAGCTGCCGGCCTATCACTGGCCGACGGTCGGAAATGTGCTCCGCTCCATGTGGGAGCGCGGCTGGAGCTTCATCAAAAAGGCGGGCACCATCATCCTGCTGTCCACCATCTTTGTTTGGTTCACCACCTACTTCGGCTGGGTGGACGGCACCTTCCGGATGCTGGATGAAAGCGAGATCGAAAGCTCTATCCTGGCTGCCATCGGCGGTGTCATCGCCTGGATCTTCAAGCCCCTGGGCTGGGGCACCTGGCAGGCGGCCGTGGCCTCCATCACCGGCCTTGTGGCCAAGGAGAACATCGTGGGTACTCTGGGTATCCTCTATGGCGGCGGCGACGGAACCGTGTACCAGAACATCGCCCAGGCCTTCAACGGCATCAGCGGCTACAGCTTCCTGGTCTTTAACCTGCTGTGCGCCCCCTGCTTCGCCGCCATCGGCGCCATCAAGCGGGAGATGAACAACGCCAAGTGGACCTGGTTCGCCATCGGCTATCAGTGCGGCTTCGCCTATGTCATCGGCCTGATGATCAACCAGTTCGGCGGCCTGTTTACCGGCAACCTGAACGTTATCGGCCTCATCTTCGCCGTGGCGGCTCTGGCTCTGATGGTCTACATGCTGGTGCGCCCCTACAAGGAAGCCACCAAGCTCTCCGCCAAGATTTGATTTGCTACTAACGATCTGATAAAAAAACAAGAGCATATCTCCTAACGCAGCACCGTCCCGAGGATCGCAGCCCTCGGGACGGTGCCTTTTATGTGCTGTTTTTTCGGCAGACAAAAACACACCCGACGGCTTTTCTATCCCGTCGGGTGTGCTTCTGTTTCAAATCTCCAGTTCGTAGATGCCCATGACCTCGTCCGGATCGGCCAAAGCCTCCACCTGCTTCCGCAGCGCCGGCTCGCACCGCCACGCCAGACCGCAGTCGGCGGTGATGGAGCGGGGCACCGGCACGATGCGCCCGGGCAGGCCGTTTTCCCCGCAGACGCGCTCCATGGCCATGACGCCGGCCGTTGTGTAAAAGGTCAGCAGCAGCCACTTTTTCTTTTGCAGCATGTTTCTCTCCCGCATATGGCAAGTCCCCTGCCCGCATGTCTTGGGCAGGGGCGCCGTATTTTTTCTTACTTGGTCAGCTTCAGCGTCCATTCGTCGCCGTTTTCCACAGCCTCGAACTTAAAGCCGTTGTGATAGGCGTAGCGCTGGATGTTCTCCACGGCGCAGGGTGCGTCGGTGAGCACTTCCAGAGCGTCAGGGCTGCTCTTTTTGACCTCCTCCTGCACCATCAGCAGGGGGACGGGGCAGGAAAAGCCCCGCGTATCCACAGTCACCATAGTCATTACTCCTTGCCTTTCTTGCGCATGACGTTGCACAGGGAGACCACCAGCAGCACCGCAATGGCGATGGCCACGGCCACCTTGGCGTTGGTGGTGACGGCGTACTTCACATACTCGCCGGACTCGTTGACGCCGGGGTCGGCGCCGCTGGCCAGCTTCAGGTTGTGTGCCAGAGCGGCACCGGCCATCATGCCCAGCACGGTGACGGCGCTGTCGCCGTTACCGGAACCGGCCAGCACCAGCTGGCGCAGGGGGCAGCCGCCCAGAAGCACGGAGCCCCAGCCGACGATGACCATGCCCAGCAGGTTCCAGATGTGGTTGGAGTGGGCAATGGGCTGGGACAGGAAGGAGAAGGCGGAGAAGTTGCCGAGGATGATGTTGCCCACCAGCACCACCACAAAGATGGCCACGGAGCCCCAGAGCAGGTGGGGATCCTTCAGCATGAGGGTGTCACGCACGCCGCCGGCCATGCACAGACGGGAACGCTGCGCCAGGGCACCAACCACCAGAGCTACGGCGAAGGCCACCAGCACAGGGGCGTGCATGGAGCCGGGGCCCTTCTCGGAGGCATTGAACAGGGTGGGGACCAGCAGAGCCAGGGCAAACAGCACCAGCATGATGACCGGCAGGACAAAGCCCTCGGTCTTTTTGGTCTGGTAGGCGCGGCCCAGGTTGAAGCCCTTCTTCAGGAACACGGTGCCCACAGCAGCGCCGATGACGAAGCCCAGCAGACCCACGAAGGCGTTGAGGTCACCGCCGCCCATACGCAGCAGCATACGCAGCGGGCAGCCCAAAAACACCAGTGCGCCGATCATAACCAGAGCGCCCACGGCAAAGCGGGTGGCGGGAGCGGAGCCGGCCTGCGCGCGGAACTCCTTACCAATGAGCGCCATGATGCAGGAGCCGAGGACGATGCCGATGATCTCGGGGCGGACATACTGCACTACGGCAGCGCCGTGCAGACCCAGAGCGCCGGCGATGTCCCGCTCGAAGCAGGCAATACAGAAGCCCATGTTCTTGGGATTGCCCAGCGCCTGCAGCAGCAGCGCGGCAATGCCCACAACGACGCCCGTGACGATCACGAGCCAGTTTTCTTTGAAAAATCTTTTCATGGAGGTGATTTCCTTTCCCATTTTTTGTATTTTTATTATAAAATGTCATTTTCTGTCCGTCCAACTGTCTTTTTCCATGAATTATTTCAATTATTTATAAAACCAATAACAATCAGTCAAATCCGTTCATCTTGACAGTAAATAACGATTTTTGTATAATATGACCAACAGGATGAGGGGAGGAAACCACCCATGATCGAGTATACGCTGCGGCAATTGGAGGTGTTTGCGGCGGCGGCGGAGCAGGAAAGCCTGACCCGCGCCGCCGAGCTGCTGCACCTGACCCAGTCCACTGCCAGCACCCATCTGCGCACGCTGGAGCAGGTTCTGGGCGTGACGCTGCTGCTGCGACGGGGGCAGGGCGGCGTGGCGCTGTCGGAGGACGGCCAGCGGCTGTACCCTCTGGCCAAAAAAATCTTGTCCCAGTGCCAGGCCCTGTCGGAAGCGGCGACGGATCCCCACCGGCTCTCCTCCCTGCCGCTGATGCTGGGCGCCTCCACCGTGCCGGGGCAGTATATGCTGCCGGAGCTGATGGCCGCCTTTGTCCAGCGGCACCCTCAGTCCCGCTATGAGCTGCGCCACGGCGACTCCGCCCAGATCCACAGGCTGCTGCAAAACGGGCAGGTGCGTCTGGGCTTTGTGGGCACCCGCACGGAGGCCGAGGGCATGGTGTACTACCCTCTGCTGCAGGACGAGCTGGTGATGGTCACGCCCAACACGGCGCCGTACCAGGCGCTGCAGCGGCGGGGCGTCTGGGGGCGGGAGCTGCTGGGCGAGCCGACCATTGCCCGCGAGCAAGGCTCCGGCACCGACCGGACGCTGCAGCAGTACATGGCGCGCACGGGCTATGACACCAGAAATCTCCGCATCGTGGCGCGGCTGGAGGATCCCGAGGCCGTAAAGCGGATGGTGACGCAGGGCGCCGGCGTGTCGGTGCTGTCCGCCCTGTCGGTGCGGCAGGAGCAGGCAGACGGCCGCGTGCTGGTGTTTCCCATGGATGAAACGGGGCTGCAGCGGATGATCTATCTGGCGCACCGGCAGAATCTGACGCCCACAGCGGCAGAAAAACAATTTCTGACCTTTGTGCAGGGGCATTACCACATATAGATTATATAGCGTACTAAATATAGCGTACTAAAAAAGACCGCCGAGGGAGACGCTTCGCAAGGAAGTGCCTCCTTCCCATTGAACATGAGGTAATTGACCACGTCAATCATCAATGGTATAATGACAAAAATTGATAATCAGTTAAGTGAAACTTGAAAGCTCAAGGGAGGATGAGCGTGTCATGGAAGAAAGAAGCGCATTGAGAAGATTTACGGACAAGTTATATGGCGGAATCAACATTACTTGGCTTGGAGTCATTCTGTATGCTGTAGGAACGGCG
>OMQS01000007.1 GCA_900313295.1 uncultured Eubacteriales bacterium | reverse complement strand
TCCAGCACCTTCCGCACGCTCTTGCGTATGGTCCTGGGCACGATGCCGTGGGCTTTGTTGTACTCGTCCTGCTTTTTCCGGCGGCGCTCCGTCTCCGTGATAGCCGCCTTCATGGACGGGGTAACGGTGTCCGCATACAGCACCACCAACCCCTCGGCATTTCGCGCCGCTCGGCCAATGGTCTGGATAAGGCTGGTCTCGCTGCGCAAGAAGCCCTCCTTGTCGGCGTCCAAAATGGCCACCATGGACACCTCCGGCAGGTCAAGTCCCTCCCGCAGCAGGTTGATGCCCACCAGCACGTCAAATTCGCCCAGCCGCAGATCGCGGATCAGCTCCATCCGCTCAATGGTGGCAATGTCCGAGTGCATATACCGCACCCGCAGACCCAGCCCCTTCATGTGGTCGGTGAGATCCTCCGCCATGCGCTTGGTGAGGGTGGTCACCAGCACCCGCTCGTCCCGCTGCGCCCGCACGCGGATCTCCTCCACCAGATCGTCGATCTGGCCGTTCACAGGCCGCACCTCCACCCGGGGATCCAGCAGGCCCGTGGGCCGGATCACCTGCTCCACGATCTGGTCGGCGCCGTCCTTTTCGTAGTCCCCCGGCGTGGCGGACACAAACACTGCCTGCCGGAACCGCTCCTCGAACTCCTCAAATTTCAGCGGCCGGTTGTCAAAGGCGCAGGGCAGCCGGAACCCGTAGTTCACCAGGCTCTCTTTTCTGGCGCGGTCGCCGTTATACATGGCTCGCACCTGAGGCAGCGTCACATGGCTCTCGTCCACAAACAGCACAAAGTCCTCCGGAAAATAGTCCAGCAGCGTCATGGGCGGCGATCCCGGCTCCCGTCCGGAGATGACCCTGCTGTAATTCTCAATGCCCGTGCAGTAGCCCAGCTCCCGCATCATCTCCACGTCGTAGCGGGTGCGCTGGTCAATGCGCTGTGCCTCAATGAGCTTGCCGCTATCTTCAAAATACTTCTTCCGCTCCGCCAGTTCTTTTTCAATTTCCTCCGTAGCCCGCGCCATTTTCTCCTTGGTGGTCACATAGTGGCTGGCGGGGTAAATAGCCACGTGATCTATGATGCGCTGCGCCTGTCCCGTCACGGGGTTAAACTCGCTGATGCGATCCACTTCGTCCCCGAAATACTCCACCCGAATGGCGTACCCGTTGGCGTACACGGGGTATATCTCCACCGTGTCCCCCCGCACCCGAAACATATTGCGTTCAAAGGCGATGTCGTTCCGCTCATAGCGGATCTCCACCAGCTTTCGCAGCAGCTGCTCTCTGGAATATTCCTTCCCCTGCCGCAGGGAAATGACCATGTTGGCGTAGTCGATGGGGTCGCCCAGCCCGTAAATACACGAAACCGATGCCACCACGATCACGTCCCGCCGCTCAAAGAGTGCCGCCGTGGCGCTGTGGCGCAGCCGCTCGATCTCCGCGTTGATGGACGCGTCTTTTTCAATAAAAGTGTCCGTGTGGGCGATATACGCCTCCGGCTGATAATAGTCGTAGTAAGACACGAAGTATTCCACTGCGTTTTCCGGAAAAAACTCCCGAAACTCCTCGCACAGCTGCGCCGCCAGCGTCTTGTTGTGCGCCAGCACCAGCGTCGGCCGCTGCACCTTCTCAATGACCTTGGCCATGGTGTAGGTCTTTCCGCTGCCGGTGACGCCCAGCAGCACCTGTTGGCGCAGGCCGTTTTCCAGCCCCTCCGCCAGCTTTTCAATGGCCTGGGGCTGGTCGCCGGAGGGGGTATATTCAGACACGACTTTGAACCTTGGCATACATTTTCTCCTGTAATCGTTTCATAGCATGGTAATAGCATGGTAATAGCATGGTAAGAGCATGGTATCTTATCATTGTACCACATTTATAAAATATGTAAATAAGAATTTTAAAACAAATGTTCTGTTTTTGAGTTTTTCCCTCCAAAAAACAGGAACGCCCCTCCCGCCCCTCCGTAGGGCGGGGCGACCACACCCCGCCGCCCAACCACGCATCGCACCGCCCCAAAAAACTGTCATTGCGAGGAGCGCAGCAACGTGGCAATCCGTAATACCCCCACCGCGCCGCACTCCCCTTATACCCGCAAAAAGGGCTGCCCGCAGGCAGCCCGTCCTTTTTCTTAAACCCTACAGCAGCATCCCGCTGGCGGCCATGGATACATAATCCTCGTCCGCCACCACGATGTGATCCACCAGTTGAATGTTCATGGTACGCAGCGCGTCCCGAATGTACCGCGTGGTGGAAATATCCTCCCGTGAGGGCAGCGCCACCCCGCTGGGATGGTTGTGCGCCAGCACCACCCCCACAGCTCCCGCTCGCAGGGCGTACTCCACCACCTGCCGCACGCTCACGGCCGCCATACTCACGTCGCCCTCCGCCAAACAGCGGGAGGACAGCACCTTTCCCTTGCCGTCCAGACACACCTGCCACAGCATCTCCTTGCGGCTGCCGCCAAGCAGCGCCGTAAAATATTCGCCGCACTTGTCCACGGAGTTTAGGATCTTCTCCTTTGTGTCCTGCGCCGCCCGCCGCCGCAGCATAGTCACCAGCTTCACCAGCAGCGCCGCGTGCTCTCCCATGCCCTGCACGCAGGCCAGCTCCTGCGGCGAGGCCGACAGCACGCCCTGCAGCGAGCCGAACTGCTCCATGAGCCGGTGCGCCAGCTCGTTGGTGTCCCGTCGGGGGATGGCGTAATACAGCAGCACCTCCAGCAGCTCATGGTTGGCAAAGCTCTGCTCGCCGCTTTCCAGCAGCTTTTTCTTCATTCGGGCGCGGTGTCCGTCGTGAACGCCTCCCATGCTCTCCCTCCTTCCGCCGTAAACGCTATCTGGTAGAGTATACCATGAAAAGCCCCCCTTCTCAAGTATTCTCCCCTCAAAACCCGCAACTTTTGCAAGCATTGCCCCTTCCCCTATCGTTTTGCACAATTTTACTCCTTATTTTTTGGCGCGTCCCGCCGGTGAAAAGATTGTTAAAACTATTGCAATCTCGCCGGGCTATGATAAAATATTTTTGCTCTGCATTTTTTTGTGCAGCACAGAGAAAGAAAGACAATTCATCAGCAAGGAGAAGAAGCAATGAGCATGAACGAGCGCCTTGCCCGTGTGGGCGAGATCATTGATGCCCATGGGGCGCAGCCCAGCCAGTTGATCGCCATTTTGCAGGACACGCAAACGATCTTCAACTACCTCAGTCAGGAGGACATGACCCTCATCGCCGACCGCCTCGGCATCAGCACGGCCAAGGTCTACAGCGTGGCCACATTTTATGAGAATTTCTCTCTGGAGCCCAAGGGCAAACACATCATCCGTGTGTGCGACGGCACGGCCTGCCATGTCCGCAAGTCCCAGCCCATCTATGACGCCATTCACGACTATATGCAGCTCACCGGCAAGCGCAAGACCGACGCCGACGGCCTTTTCACCCTGGAAACCGTGGCCTGTCTGGGTGCCTGCGGCCTTTCGCCGGTGCTCACCATCGACGGCGAGGTTCACGCCAAAATGACGCCGGACTCCGCTCTGGCACTGCTGGATTCCATTCGTAGAGAGGAGGGTCTTGCCAAATGAGTGTTCTCACCCGAGAAGGCTTCCACGCCCTGCAGGCGCAGGCGGCCGACGCCTTAGCGCGCAGCAAGTCCTCCCTCACGGTGCTCATCTGCGCCGGCACGGGCTGCATCGCCAGCGGCTCCATGAAGGTCTATGAAAACCTCCGCACCGAGTGTCAGGAGCGCGGTCTCAGCGTCTATGTGGGTCTCACCCACCACGGCGAGGAGGAAAAGAGCCTGCATATCAAGATGAGCGGCTGCCACGGCTTCTGTGAAATGGGCTGCCTTGTCCACATCGAGCCGCTGGGCGTCATGTACGTTCGCGTCAAGCCCGAGGACTGCCACGAGATCGTGGAGCGCACCCTGCTGGGCGGCAAGATCATTGAGCGCCTGACCTACCATCAAAGCGGCGTTTCCTACCCCCGTCAGGAGGATATTCCCTTCTATAAAAAGCAGCACCGCGTGGTGCTGAAGGGCTGCGGCGACTGCGATGCCGAGAATCTGGAGGAGTACATCGCCAAGGACGGCTACCGCGCCTTTGAAAAAGCCCTGTTCGACATGACGGACGAAGCCATCTGCCGCGAGATTTCCGATTCCGGTCTCCGTGGTCGGGGCGGCGGCGGCTTCCCTGCCGGGCGCAAGTGGGAGAGCGTGCGCAAGAATATCTCCGATGTAAAATACATCGTCTGCAACGGCGACGAGGGCGATCCCGGCGCATTCATGGATCGCTCCATCATGGAGGGCAATCCCCACTCCGTCATTGAGGGCATGATGATTGCCGGCGTGGCCACCGGTGCCACCGAGGGCTATATCTATGTCCGGGCCGAGTACCCCCTGGCCGTGGAGCGCCTGCAGGTAGCCATTGACAAGGCCACCCGTCTGGGCCTGCTGGGCGATAATATCATGGACTCCGGCTTCTCCTTCCACATGCATATCAACCGCGGTGCCGGTGCCTTCGTCTGCGGCGAGGGCAGCGCCCTTACCGCCTCCATCGAGGGCAAGCGCGGTATGCCCCGCACCAAGCCTCCCCGCACCGTGGACCACGGCCTGTGGGGCAAGCCCACGGTTCTGAACAACGTGGAAACCTTTGCCAATGTCCCCGGCATCATCAGCCGCGGCGCCGGCTGGTATCGTTCCATCGGCACCGAGGGCAGCTCCGGCACCAAGACCTTCGCCCTCACCGGCAACGTGGTCAATACCGGCCTTGTGGAGGTTCCCATGGGCACCACCCTGCGGGAGATCATCTTCGACATCGGCGGCGGCATCCAGAACGGCAAAAAGTTCAAGGCCGTGCAGATCGGCGGCCCCGCCGGCGGCTGTCTCACGGAGGAACACCTGGATCTTCCCCTGGACTTCGACTCTCTGAAGAAGGTGGGCGCCATCGTCGGCTCCGGCGGTCTGGTGGTCATGGACGAGGACACCTGCATGGTAGAAACCGCCCGTTTCTTCATGCATTTCACGCAAAATGAATCCTGCGGCAAGTGCGTTCCCTGCCGGGAGGGCACCAAGCGCATGCTGGAAATTCTGGATCGCATCGTAGCCAACGAAGGCTCCCCCGAGGATCTGGATATGCTGGAAGCCCTGTCGGACACCATCTCCACCACCGCCCTGTGCGGTCTGGGACAGAGCGCCTGCAAGCCCGTGCTCAGCACCCTGCGCTACTTCCGCGAGGAATACCTCAACCATGTGGTAAACCACCACTGTCCCGTGTGCAACGGCCGCAAGCGCCGTCTGGAAATTAAGCCGGAGCTGTGCAAGGGCTGCGGCAAGTGCGCCCGCAACTGCCCCATGGAGGCCATCTCCGGTCATCCCCGCACGCCGTATGTCATCGATAATGAAAAGTGCATCCACTGCGGTGCCTGCTGGGGCGCCTGCCCCTTCGGGGCCATTGATGCCATCGAAGAGGAGGGTTAAGCCATGGCAAAAGGAATCATGATCATCGACGGCATCCGCGTTCCCTTTGACGGGGAGAAAAACGTGCTGGCCGTTGTCCGCAAAGCGGGCATTGACATTCCCACCTTCTGCTACTATTCCGACCTCAGCGTTTACGGCGCCTGCCGCATGTGCATGGTGGAGGACACCAAAACCGGCAAGATCGAGGCCTCCTGCTCCATGGAGCCGCGGGACGGCATGTCCATTCGCACCAACACCGCCAGGCTCTTAAAGCACCGCCGCATGATCCTGGAGCTGCTTCTCGCCTCCCACGACTGCAGCTGCACGCGCTGCGCCAAGAGCGGCAACTGCCGCCTGCAGGAGCTGGCCCAGCGGTTCGGCGTGCGTCACGTCCGCTTCCCCGACACCCGCCCCCGCTACGAAATGGACTACTCCAGCCACGCCATCTTCCGTGACCCCAACAAGTGCATCCTCTGTGGCGACTGCGTCCGTGTCTGTGAGGAAAAGCAGGGGCAGGGCATTCTGGACTTTGCCGGCCGCGGCAGCGAGCTGCAGGTCATGCCCGCTTTCGATAAAAAGCTCAGCGAGACCAAGTGCGTCAGCTGCGGCCAGTGCGCCGCCGTGTGCACCACCGGCGCCATCACCGTCAACGACCAGATCGGCACCGCCTGGAAAGCCATTCACGACCCCCAGAAGCGCGTGGTGGTGCAAATTGCCCCCGCCGTCCGCGTGGCCGTGGGCGAGGCGTTCGGCTATGCCGCCGGCGAGAACGTTCTTGACCGCGTAGTCTCCGCCTTGAAAATCATGGGCGTGGACGAGGTGTACGACACCAACTTTGCCGCCGACATCACCACCATCACCGAGGCCGAGGAGTTTCTCCAGCGGCTGAAAAACGGCGGTCCCTTCCCCATGTTCACCTCCTGCTGCCCCGCTTGGGTCAAATATCTGGAGCTGAACGACCCCAAGTACCTCAAAAATATCTCCACCTGCAAGTCCCCCATGGAGATGTTCGCCGCCGTGCTCAAGGAGAAATACGCCGAAAAGGACGCCGCCGACGGCCGCACCACCTATCACATTGCCCTCATGCCCTGCACCGCCAAGAAGATGGAGGCCGCCCGTGACGAGTTCTTCCACAATGGCACGCCGGATGTAGATCTGGTGCTCACCACCCGCGAGCTGGTGGATATGATCCGCGAGACCGGCATCCATCTGGACGAGCTGGAGCTGGAATCTCCGGATCTACCCTTCGGTCTCGGCTCCGGTGCCGCTGTGATCTATGGTGTCACCGGCGGCGTGGCGGAGTCCGTGGTGCGCCACTGCCTGCCTGATAAGTCCAAAAACACCCTGCGGCAGGTGCGCGTGTCCGGCATTCGGGGCGACGCCCCCATCCGCGAGGTCACCTATGACGTAGGCGGCACCGAAATTAAGATCGCCGTAGTCAACGGCCTCATCCACGCTAAGGAGCTTATCGCCGACGTAGAAGCCGGCAAGCGTTTTTACCATCTGGTGGAGGTCATGAGTTGTCAAGGCGGCTGCGTAGGCGGCGCCGGTCAGCCCTACGGCCTTGCCGCCGTGAAAAAGGAGCGCGGCAGCGGCCTCTATGCCGCCGATGCCTCCGCCCTCTTCAAGCGCGCCGAAAAGAACCCCGTGGTCACCGCCATGCTCTCCGACTTCGGCCCCCAGTGGTGCCACGACCATCTCCATGTCCATTATGGAAAAGACGATTAATTAGCATTTTTAAGGCAGGGTGCAGCCGAGTGGCTGCGCCCTGCCTTCATTTCTATCCGCCGACACCGCACCCCCAGCCATCCCCCCGTAGGGGCGGACGCCTCTGTCCTCCCGCTTGCTCTGCGCCCGTGTCATAATCCACATTTATTTCTAAAATAAAAATTCAATATTTTACTTATGCCGCCAAATGGGGTATACTACCCCTTGCTTGAAAAAAAACACCGCCGAAAAGGAGATCAATCACATGAGCAGAACCCTTGGTACCGTAGTGCGTGGCGTGCGTGCGCCCATCTTCCGCGAGGGCGACGACGTGGTCGCCATCACCGCCGACACCGTGGTCAATGCCCTGTCCGAGGAGGGCATCCAGCCCCGTGACAAGGACATCGTGGCCATCACCGAGTCCGTGGTAGCCCGCTGCCAGGGCAACTACGCCTCCGTGCAGCAGATCGCTGCCGATGTCAAGACCAAGACCGGCGGCAAGACCGTGGGCGTTTCCTTCCCCATCCTCAGCCGCAACCGCTTCTCCCTGCTGCTCTCCGGCATCGCCTCCGGTGCCGAAAAGGTGGTTCTGCTTCTCAGCCTGCCCTCCGACGAGGTGGGCAACCATCTGGTCAGCATGGAGCAGCTGGACGAGGCCGGCGTAGACCCCTATCGTGACGTTCTGACGCTGGCGCAGTTCCGCAGCCACTTCGGTTCCGTGATCCACCCCTTCACCGGCGTTGATTATGTGGACTATTATCAGAGCCTCATCGAAGCCGCCGGCGCTCAGGCGGAGATCGTCTTCTCCAACCGTGTGGAGTCCATTCTGGACTATACCGACACCGTCCTCTGCTGCGACATCCACACCCGCCGGCGCTCCAAGGCCAAGCTGCGTGCCGCCGGTGCCAAATGCGT
>OMQS01000118.1 GCA_900313295.1 uncultured Eubacteriales bacterium | reverse complement strand
TGCCGGTGACCGGACTCGAACCGGTACGGTATTGCTACCGGGAGATTTTAAGTCTCCTGTGTCTACCATTCCACCACACCGGCGGATCAAGGCAAGAATTAGGATACCACATTTGTGCCCGACTGTCAACACCCTGCGGTGATATTTTTGCCTTTCGACAAAAATAGAGGGGCTTCGGCAGATCTGTAGCCTCCGCGATCCATGGGATAGCCTCGCAGAGTTTGCCGCCCGCAGACGGCAAAAAATTGGGATCATTTTTCACCGCGACATGTGCGTGGGGGAAAATACCCCTCAGACTGCAAGAGACTGCAAGTGTGGAATTTTTGCGCGGAGCAGGCTACAATCCTTTTGTCGGAAAATCCAAAGGATTTTTCGACAGGGTAAAACGGGGGCCCCGGAAGCCCGGGACCCCCAAAATTTGCTTTTATAGGTTATGCCTCAGCCGATCAGCACTTCTCAAACACCACTGCGGTGCCCATGCCGCCGCCGATGCACAGGGTAGCCAGGCCCTTCTTGGCCTCGGGCCGCTTCTGCATCTCGTGCAGCAGGGTCACGATGATACGAGCACCGGAAGCACCCACGGGGTGACCCAGGGCAATGGCGCCGCCGTTGACATTGACCTTGCTCATGTCAAAGTGCAGCTCACGAGCCACGGCGATGGACTGGGCGGCGAATGCCTCATTGGCCTCCACCAGGTCGATATCGTCGATGGTGACGCCGGCCTTCTTCATAGCGTTGCGGGAGGCCACCACGGGGCCTACGCCCATGATCTTGGGATCCACGCCGCCCTGGCCCCAGCCGATGAGCTTGGCCATGGGCTTCAGACCGTACTTGGCCACGGCCTCGCCGGAGGCCAGCACGATGGCGGCAGCGCCGTCGTTGATGCCGGAGGCGTTGGCAGCGGTGACACGCTGGGTGCCCTTGTCAGCGGCATCCTGGGCGCCGGTGACCTCAAAGGTGTGTACCACCTGAGGATTGGGGGACTCGGGGCCTACGGGGAAGGCGCCCTTGAGCTTGGCGATGCTGTCGGCGGTGACGCCTTCCTTCACATACTCATCGCGCTTGAACTCCACGATCTCCTTCTTCACCTTGACGGGCACGGCCACGATCTCGTCATCGAAGCGGCCGGAATCCCGGGCGGCACAGGCCTTCTGCTGGGAAGCGGCGGCGAACTCATCCTGCTCGCGGCGGGTGATGCCCCAGATGTCGTTGATATTCTCGGCGGTGGTGCCCATGTGATAGTTGTTATAGGCGTCCCACAGGCCGTCCTTGATCATGGTGTCCACCAGCTTCTTATCGCCCATGCGGGCACCCCAGCGGGCGTCCAGGGAGGCATAGGGAGCGGCGCTCATGTTCTCGGTACCGCCGCAGACAACAATGTCGGAATCGCCGGCCAGGATGGAACGGGCACCCTCGATGACGGACTTCATGCCGGAGCCGCAGACCATGCCCACGGTGTAAGCGGGGACGGAGTAGGGAATGCCGGCCTTGATGGAAACCTGACGGGCAACATTCTGACCCTGGGCAGCGGTGAGGATGCAGCCGAACATCAGCTCATCTACATTCTCGGGAGCGACATTGGCGCGCTTGAGGGCCTCCTTGACCACGATAGCGCCCATATCGGCAGCGGGCGTGTTCTTCAGGGAGCCACCAAAGGAGCCGATGGCTGTTCTGCAGCAATTGACAACATACAGGTCTTTCATGAATGTGTTCCTCCTAAATTTATAATAAAATGAATGCAATGGAACTGCTCTTGCTTTACAGCAACTTTATGATAGTCATTTTTTTAACAATAGTCAATGGGCAAAAGATACAAAAATATGTATTGCCGCAAAGATTGTAATATTCGGCAATGAACAAAGGCCACTTTCGTGGATTTGACGAAGGGGAGAGGGTCAGGACTGGGTATCGCCGGAGGATGCGCTCTGGAGCTGGCTGCGCAGGGTCTGGAGCTTGGTGTAGAAAGTGCCCACGTTCAGCTTGCCGTAGCTGCGGCAGTTGTAGCGGATGGCGGCGCTGTCGCGCAGGGTGTCCAGACGGGCGTTGAACATCTTGTCCAGCACGGCGTCCGTATTCAGCGCCTTACCCACGAACACATAGCAGCCGCTGGCGGTGGTCACCACGCCGCTGACCTCGTTTTCCTGCAGGGCAGCCACGGCCTCGGCGATGCCGCTGTCCAGATCGGCGGCGCTGAGGGTCTCGCCGGTCTCCGTGGCCTGCTGTGCCATCTCCTGAGCGATCTGCAGGTAGACGGCGGTCTTGTCCGCGGCGGCGCTCAGACGCTCGGCGGCGGCCTGTGCTTTTGCTACAGCGGCGCTGTCAGCCTCGGTGTCGCCACTGAAGGACCAGTGCAGGGGCAGGAAGGTGTAGTATTTGTTCTCTTGGGCAAAGCTGCCGATCTCCTCGGCGGAGGGACGCAGGGCGCCGTCTTCGGAGCAGTAGGCGCCGTAAAGCTCAGAATACAGGAAGTACACTTCATTGATCCGCTGGAAGCCCTCGTCCGTGAGACCCATGAGCTCCAGCTGCTTGGCATAGCCCTCCTCGCCGCCATAGTAATCCACATACTGCTGGCGCTGGGCGTCCAGCTGGGCCTGGGAGTCTTCGCTCAGGGTGATGCCCGCCTGCTCCGCCCAGGCACGCACCACGGAGTACAGCGTCACCGTGCGCTGGGCGTCCTCCATGGCGTACTGGCCGAAGCTCATGGACTCGCTGACGGCGGCGTCAAAGTCCACGGTGCCCATGTAGGAGCTGAGGTAGTCGCAGTCGTAGGCCAGCCAGTAGAGGTACTCCTCGGCGGTGACGGGCTGCATGTTCACGGTCATGAGGGTGGCGTCGGGATGGATGCCGCTGGCTCCGTAAAACACGCCGTCGGTGCGCTTGCCGTTGGGCATGTTGCCCAGCAGCGCCACGCCGGTCACCAGCAGGACGGAGGCCAGCAGACCGGCCAATGCGCGGATAATGAGGTTTTTCATAATTTTTTCTCCTTTTGTTCCTTCTGTTCCTTCTGTTTTCGGGCGCTTGACCCGCTATTGTTCCCGCTTCAGCCGGAGCTGCTCGGTGAGCGCCGCAGCGGCCTGCAGGGAGTTTTCTTTTTCTTTTAGATATAACGTCAGGTAGGGCTGGCTGCCGGAGTGCAGCAGGAGCCTGCCCTTGTACGATGCCATGGAGCACACCGCCAGCAGGCTGGGGGGATCCACCCGATCCGTGAAACGGAAAAGAAGCTGCTGCCCCTTCTGGGAGATGTCACAGATGCCCACGGCGGCGGCATCGGCTCGCAGCAGCGCCACGTCCAGCAGCGCCGTCACGGCCTTGGGCGGGTCGCCGAAGCGATCCAGCAGCTCGTCCAGAATTTCTCCCGAGTCCGCCGCCGTGCGTATGGCGGCGATGCGGCGGTAGAGATCCATGCGCTGCTTGGCCTGGGGGATATAGCCGTCGGGGATGTAGGCGGACACCGTGAGGTCTGCCGAGCACTCCGTCCGAATTTCGGCGGACTTCCCCTGCTGCTCCAGCACCGCGTCGTTCAGGAGCTTCAGATACATGTCGTAGCCCACGCTCATCATGTAGCCCGATTGCTCCGCCCCCAGCAGGTTGCCGGCGCCGCGTATCTCCAGATCCCGCATGGCGATCTTGAAGCCGGAGCCGAACTCCACATACTCCCGTATGGCCGTCAGGCGCTTGCTTGCCACCTCCGTGAGGACTTTTCCCGTCCGGAAGGTGAGGTAGGCGTAAGCCCTGCGGGGGCTGCGGCCGATGCGCCCGCGGATCTGATGGAGCTGGGCAAGCCCCATGCGGTCAGCGTCTTCTATAATAAGGGTGTTCACGTTGGGGATGTCGATGCCGGTCTCGATGATGGTGGTGCAGACGAGGACTTGTATTTCTCCTTCGGCCATGTCCTGCATCACGCGGCTGAGCTGGCTCTCGCTCATCTTGCCGTGGGCGATGCCGATGGCCACGTCCTCCCCCAAAAGCTGCCGGAGGCGTCCGGCGGTGGACTCGATGTTTTCCACGCGGTTGTGCAGATAGTACACCTGCCCGCCCCGGTCGATCTCCCGCCGCATGGCCTCCGCCAGAATGCCCCAGTCGTGCTCCAGCACATAGGTCTGCACCGGCTGGCGGTCGCGGGGCGGCTCCTCGATGGTGGACATATCCCGTATGCCAGAGAGCGCCATGTTCAGCGTGCGGGGGATGGGCGTCGCGGAGAGGGTGAGGGTGTCCACCTGCCGCGCCTTTTCCCGCAGCCGCTCCTTGGCGGCCACGCCGAAGCGCTGCTCCTCGTCGATGATGAGCAGCCCCAGATCGTGGAATGCCACATTTTTTTGCAATAACTTGTGGGTGCCAATGAGCAGATCCACCTTGCCCTGCGCCGTGCGCTCCAGAATGTCCTTTGCCTGTCCCGCGCTGCGGAACCGGCTCAGCACCTCCACCGTCACAGGAAAGCTGCGGAACCGGCTCACGGCCGTGGCATAGTGCTGCTGGGCCAGCACCGTTGTCGGCACCAGAATGGCCGCCTGCTTGCCGTCCAGTATGCATTTCATCACCGCCCGCAGGGCGACTTCCGTTTTGCCGTAGCCCACGTCGCCGCACAGCAGCCGATCCATGGGACGGGGCTTTTCCATGTCGTTTTTGATCTCCCGAATGCAGCGGAGCTGGTCGTCCGTTTCCGCATAGGGAAAGGCGTCCTCAAATTCCTGCTGCCACGGGGAATCCGGCGAAAAGGCGAAGCCCGCCAGACGCTGGCGCTGGGCGTAGAGGCTGATCAGCCCTTTGGCCAGGTCGCGGGCGGCGGCCTTGGCGCGGCTGGTGGTCTTGACCCACTCGGTGCCGCCCAGCTTGTTGAGCTTTGTGTGACCCGTGTCTTCGCCGGTGCCGATGTACTTGCTCACCAAGTCCAGCTGCGTGGCCGGCACATACAGGCAGTCGCTGCCGGCGTAGGCGATCTTGATATAATCCTTTTCCACCCCGTCCACCGGCAGACGCATCATAGAAACGAACCGCCCGATGCCGTGGTGCTGGTGCACCACTAAGTCGCCGGGGGTCAGGTCGGCGTAGGACTGGAGCTTCTGGCGTGAGGGGTCGTTTTTCGGCGTCCGCCGCTTCGGCTCCTTGCCGGATACTCTGGCCGTGAGCTGCCCCTCGGTCAGAATGGCCAGCTGCAAGCCGGGGAATTCGCTGCCGGCGGTGAGAGCGCCCACGGAGATGACCGCCTGTCCCTTTTGCGGCATGGTGCGGCCATCATAGTCCACGGCGGCGGGGATCTTCCGCTCCCGCAGGAGCCTTTGCAGGTTCTCCGCCCGCACCCGCCCGCCGCACAGCACCAGCACCCGATAGCCCGAGGTGAGATAATGCGTCATGTCGGTGACGGCGGTGTCGAGGCTCCCGCCGTATACGGACAGCTGCTTGGCCGCCACCTGCACCAATGCCTTGGGCGCCAGCAGATACCGGCTGGTGGGCAGGCTCTCCATCTGGCACACGGGGAACTTTTCCAGCTGCCGCACCAGCTCCTCCTGCTCCAGCTGCAGGCGGGAAAATTCCCCCGCCAACGCGCCGCTTTCCTCGGCCAGCACAATGTCCTGCCGCCGCTGCCAGAGCCACTGCTTCAGCCCCTCGGCCACCCGCCCGCTCTCGCTGATGCACACCAGCATGTTTTCGGGCAGATAGTCGGCGCCGCAGGTGAAGTCTTCGTATACCGCCGCCATGCAGCGGTCGCCGCCGGCGGGGAGCATCCCCTGCCGCAGAGCCGCCGCGTCCGCCCGCAGGGTGGCGCAGAGGGCAGCGGTCTTTTCTTTTTTTTCATATCTGTGAGCGGCGGCCTCCAGTGCCTCGGCAGCGCCGGACGAGCCGTAGGCGGGCAAAACCTCGCCTGCCGGCAGCAGCAGCGCCTGCTCCACGTTGCGGACTCGCCGCTGGGTGCCGGTGTCAAAGACACCCAGAGCGTCAATTTCGTCATCAAAAAAATCGCACCGGACGGGGTACTCCGCCTCCGGAGAAAACACGTCCAGTATGCCGCCCCGCAGGGCGAACTGCCCCGCGCCCTCCACCTGCTCGCAGCGGGTGTAGCCCGCGTCGGCCAGACGGCGGCACAGGGCGGCCACGTCGTACCGCTGCCCCACCTCCAGAACCATGGTGGCCTGCTCCAGCACCTGCGGCGGCAGACACCGCTGGCACAGCGCCTCGGCGGTGGCGAGGAGCACGGCGGGGGTTTCCGTCTGCATCCGGTGCAGGGCGGCAATGCGCCGGTAGTCCCACTGGCGGCTGGCCACGGCGGCGGGGCGCAGATGCATCTCCCGCCCCGGCAGGTGCAGGGGTTTGCTTCCGGTGAGGCTCTCCATATCGGCGGCAAAGCGCTCGCACTCCCGCTCGTCGGCGCACAGAAGCAGCAGAGGCCGCCCCATGGCCTGCGCCAGAGCGGCCGACAGCTGCACCCGATGGATGGGGGACAGTCCGGTGACAGCCGTGCTCACGCCGCCGTCCAGCTTGGTTTTAATGTACTGCATTTCCGGCAGAAGCATCAGCTCCTGCAAGAGGCTGTGCAAATCGTCCCCCTCCTTTCGGGCTAGTTTATCATAGAAATCTGAAATATTTCTTAATTTTAATAATTAAAAAGCCTCGCAGAGTTTGGCAATCACAGACTGCAAACCGCTTCGCCAGCTCAGTTGAATTGATTCATAGCCCTGTCCATCCCCTGGGTAATGACCGCCGGAATGGCCTGCGCCGCCCGATCCAGAGCGTCCAGCAGGACGTTCTGGTCTTCGCCCGTGGGCATACCGATGACCCAGTCCACCACGTCGTAGCCCGCCTGCTGAGGAGAACCTACGCCCACCTTGATGCGGGGGAACCGGTCAGTGCCCAGGTGCTGGATGATGTTTTTCAGGCCGTTGTGCCCGCCCGCGGAGCCGGCGGAGCGCAGCCGCAGCTTGCCCACCGGCAGGGAAATGTCGTCCGACACCACCAGAATATGATCCGCCGGTATCTTGTAGAAGCGCGCCGCCGCGCCCACGGACTCGCCGGAGAGATTCATGTAGGTCTGGGGCTTCATCACCAGCACCTTGTCCTCTCCCAGCTTCCACTCCGCCGTCCACGCCTTGAACCTAAGCTTGTTAAAGCGCAGCTTTTCCCGCTCCGCCAGCCGGTCAAGAGCCAGAAAGCCCATGTTGTGCCGCGTGCTCTCATACCGCGCGCCGGGGTTTCCCAGCCCCACCACCAGCCATGTATAGCCGCTTTGCCTAAAAAACATACGCTTCACGCTCCCTGAAAAAAGTTGGTCGGACGAAAAACATTCGCCCGACCAGTATATCACAAAATGATGGGTTTGAACAGATGATTTCTCGCCTTTCGGGCTTAGCCGAAGAGCTTGGCAATGGAGATCTCCTGATAGATGCGCTCAATGGCTTCGGCAAACATGGGCGCCACGGACAGATACTTGATCTTGCTGCATTCCTCACCGAAGGTGGTGGGCAGGGTGTTCAGCAGAGCCAGCTCCTGAATGGGGCTGGCGGCGATGCGCTCCAGAGCGGGGCCGTCCAGCAGGCCGTGGGAGGCGCAGGCGTACACGTTGCGGGCGCCGCCCACTTCCACGATGGCCTTGGCGGCGTTGCAGAGGGAGCCGGCGGTGTCCACCATGTCGTCAAAGAGGATGCAGTCCTTGCCGGCCACGTCGCCGATGACGTTCATCACCTCGCACTGGTTGGCCTTCTGGCGGCGCTTGTCCACGATGGCCAGACCCATGTGCAGCTTCTGGGCGAAGGTGCGGCTGCGCGCCACGCTGCCCACGTCCGGAGACACCACCACCATGTCCTCCACGGCGCTGCCGAACTTCTTGGCGTAGTAGTCAACGAACACGGGATTGCCCAGCAGGTTATCCACGGGGATGTCGAAGAAGCCCTGGATCTGGGCGGCGTGCAGGTCCATGGTCAGCACGCGGTCGGCGCCGGCGGCGGTAATCATATTGGCCACCAGCTTGGCGCTGATGGGGTCGCGGCTCTTGGCCTTGCGGTCCTGCCGGGCATAGCCGAAGTAGGGCACCACGGCGGTGACGCGGCCTGCGGAGGCGCGCTTGCAGGCGTCGATCATGATGAGCAGCTCCATGAGGCTGTCGTTGACGGGCTTGCAGGTGGAGTTGATGAGGAAGACGTCGCTGCCGCGCACCGTTTCATACAGGGAGACGGAGGCCTCGCCGTCGGCGAAATGCGTTACCTCGGAGTCGCCCAGCTTGGTGCCGATGATCTTGCAGATCTCCTGCGCCAGAGCGGGGTTGGAGTTGCCGGTGAAGATCTTGATGTCCTTGCCATGAGAAATCATTTTGTAACACACTCACTTTCTTTCGTTATCCCAAAAAATTTTTCCTGACCGGAATGTATACGCGGGGGGCTGCGGGGCGGATACTCCCTATATGAGAAAAGCCGCTGAACGCTTCATAAGGCCGCCGCACCGCCGGAATACCGGCAGATATAGCAGGCCGCAGCGTCAGCGGTTTGAAGAAAGGGCACCCGCAGACATGCGGCGCCGGACAATTCTGCATCCCATGGGAACCCACTTCCTTTCCGTCCGTTTCTTGCTTTCATTATAACAGTTTTTCCCGCAAAATCCAGTGCTTTTTCCAAAAATCTAAAATTTTTTTTGCCGCTCAAAAATCCCATCATCCCCTAAAAAACGGAAAAAATGTACTCCCCGGATAAAAAAGTGGACGATTGCAGATTTTTTTCGCAAAATGTGCCATTTTGCAGTTGAATTTATTCTTTCTTTGCATTACAATAAGCGGAGCTATCCCGAAGGCAGGAGGAGGTGGTGCGCCGTGCTGAATATCGTGCTGGTGGAGCCGGAGATCCCGCAGAACTGCGGCAATATCGCCCGCACCTGCGCCGCCACCGGCAGCCGTCTGCACCTCGTCCGCCCCTTGGGGTTCGACATTTCCGAGCGCGCCGTGCGCCGCGCGGGGCTTGACTACTGGCACCTGGTGTCCGTTTCGGACTATGAGAGTCTGCCCGCCCTCTTTGCCGCCCATCCGGAGGCGGAAGCAGACCTCTGGCTGGCCACCACCAAGGCGCCGCAGGACTATACCGCCGCGCATTTTTCGCCGGACTGCTGGCTGTTTTTCGGCAAGGAAACAGCGGGTCTGCCGGAGGCGTTCCGCCAGGCGCACTATGACCGCTGCCTCCGCTTGCCCATGCGCGAGGAGGCGCGGAGCCTCAACCTCAGCAACTCCGTGGCCATCCTCACCTATGAAGCTCTGCGGCAGAACAATTTCCCCCACCTCTGCGGCACCGGCGAGATGAAAAAATAACCGCCGCCATTCAATAAATACTGTCATTGCGAACAGTCCGCAGACTGGTGTGGCGATCCGTAATCCCTATGCGCCGCACCTTCACTACACGGGGGAAACGGATTCCCACGTCGCTTCGCTCCTCGGAATGACATTTTTATGAAAATCCTCTTGTCCCTCGTAGGGCGGGGTGCCCTCACCCCACCGCCGACTACGCCTCGCACTCCCATAAATCCTGTCATTGCGAACCGGTGACCGACGTCACCGGTGTGGCAATCCGTAATACCTCCCCCCAGCGGGATAATTCCCAACCATACATATTATCATAAAGGAGATGTACCGATATGAACTACAATAAAAAAACCGTCATGGACGTGGACGTGTCCGGCAAAAAGGTGCTGCTGCGCTGCGATTTCAACGTGCCGCAGGACAAGAAGACCGGTGCCATCACCAGCGACAAGCGCATCGTGGCCGCCCTGCCCACCATCCGCTATCTGCTGGAGCATGGGGCGGCGGTCATCGCCTGCTCCCATTTGGGCAAGCCCGAGCCTGTGTTTGACAAATGGGTGAAAAAGCAGCTGGAGAAGGGAAAAGACCCCGCCGAACTGACGGAGGACGCCTGGAAAAAGTCTCTGGCCAAGCTGACCCTCGCCCCCATAGCGGAGCGCCTGTCGGAGCTTCTGGGGCAGGAGGTGCTCTTTGCCCATGACGTAGTGGGCGAGGACGCCACGGCCAAGGCCGCCGCGCTGCAGCCCGGGCAGATCCTGCTGCTGGAGAACACCCGCTTTGAAAAGGGCGAGACGAAAAACGACCCCGAGTTCGCCAAGAAGCTGGCCTCCTTGGCGGAGCTGTATGTGTCCGATGCTTTCGGCGCCGTGCACCGCGCCCACGCCTCCACCGCCGGTGTTGCAGCCTATCTGCCCGCCGTTTCCGGTTTCCTCATCGAGAAGGAGCTGCGCATCATGGGCGGCGCTCTGGCCAGCCCCAGGCGGCCTCTGGTGGCCATTCTGGGCGGCAGCAAAGTGTCCTCCAAGATCGGCGTCATCAATAACCTGCTGGAGATCGCCGACACCGTCATCATCGGCGGCGGCATGGCCTATACCTTCTCCGCTGCGAAGGGCGGCAGGATCGGCGACTCCCTGCTGGAGAGCGAGTGGATGGAGTACGCCAATGAAATGCTGAAAAAGGCCGCGGACAAGGGCGTGAAGCTCCTGCTCCCCGTGGACACCGTCATTGCCGACCGCTTCGCCCCCGACGCCGACACGAAGGTCGTCCCCGCCGGCGAGATCCCCGACGGCTGGCAGGGACTGGACATCGGCCCCGACACCGTTTCGCTGTACTGCGCCGCCGTGGCAGGCGCCGGCACCGTCATCTGGAACGGCCCCATGGGCGTGTTCGAGTTCGAGAAGTTTGCCGCTGGCACCAAGGCCGTGGCCGAGGCGCTGAGCAAGACGGACGCCATCACCATCGTGGGCGGCGGCGACAGCGCGGCGGCCGTGGAGCAGCTGGGCTATGCCGATAAGATGACCCACATCTCCACCGGCGGCGGCGCCTCCTTGGAGTTCCTGGAGGGCAAAGAATTACCGGGCGTGGCCTGTTTGCTGGATAAATAAGCCTTACCCCGCCGCGCCCCCTGTCATTGCGAAGCCGGTGCGCACACCGGCTGTGGCAATCCGTAATACCCCCGCACCGCACCCCTTGTCAAAGGGGAATACGGATTCCCACGTCGCTTCGCTCCTCGGAATGACAGCCTTATAAAAACGGCATCTCTATGTGTAGGGGCCGGCGTCCCCAATGACCTGTTTGCCCCGCACCCTTGGCCTTTGTGCCATTATTCCTGCATTATCATTAAAAATTAATATAAAAATCTTAGGAGTTAAATGAGAAAATTATGAATAGCAGATATCGCAAGACCATCATCGCCGGCAACTGGAAGATGAATAAGACCGCCTCTGAAACCAAGAAATTCGCCGAGGAGCTTAAGCGCCTGCTGCCCCGCACCAAGTGGTGCGACGTGGTGGTGTGCGTCCCCGCCGTGAACATTCCCGCCGCCATCAAGGCGTTCAAAGATCTGCGGGTGTCCGTGGGCGCGGAGAATGTTTTTTATGAAAAGAGCGGAGCCTACACCGGCGAGGTGTCGGCGGATATGCTGAAGGATCTGGGCGTGAAATACGTCATCATCGGCCACTCCGAGCGCCGCCAGTACTTTGGCGAAACGGATTTCACCGTGAATAAGAAGGTGGCCGCCGCGCTGGAGGCCGGCCTGCACCCCATCATCTGCGTGGGCGAAACGCTGGAGCAGCGTGAGTTGGGCATCACCATGGAGCTTATCGCCCTGCAGCTCAAGAGCGCGTTGGCCGGCGTGCCGGCGGAGAAGGTGCGCAAGTGCGTCATCGCCTATGAGCCTGTGTGGGCCATCGGCACCGGCAAGACCGCCACCGCCCAGCAGGCCGCCGAGGTCTGCACCTTCATCCGCACCACCATCCGCCACCTGTACGGCGCCCGCATCGCCCGCTCCGTCACGGTGCAGTACGGCGGCTCCATGAAACCCTCCAACGCCGCGGAGCTGCTGGCGCAGCTGGACATCGACGGCGGGCTTATCGGCGGCGCCGCACTGGATCCGGCGCAGTTTGTGGACATCATCAATGCCGCCAATCAGGACTGAGCGGCCGCAAAAAGTGAGGTAAGATCATTATGAATAAAACACCCACTGTACTCGTTATCATGGACGGCTTCGGCATGGGCACCCCCGGCCCCGGCAACGCCGTGGCGCTGGCCAATACCCCGGTGCTGGATCGGCTCTTTGCCGAGAATGCCCATACCACCCTCTCTGCCTCGGGGCTGGACGTGGGTCTGCCCGCCGGGCAGATGGGCAACAGCGAAGTGGGGCATACCAACATCGGCGGCGGCCGCGTCGTCTTTCAGGATCTGCCCCGCATCAGCCGCGCCATCGAAACCGGCGAATTTTTCAAGAATCCCGCCTATAACAAGGCCATGGATGACTGTCTCGCCAAGGGCAGCAGCCTCCACCTGTACGGCCTGCTCTCCAATGGCGGCGTACACTCCACCGTGGAGCACCTGTGGGCGCTGCTGAAAATGGCCAAGGACAAGGGGCTGACGAGGGTCTATATCCACGCTTTTCTGGACGGGCGCGACGTGTCCCCCACCAGCGGCAAGGGCTTTGTGGCCGAGTGCGTAGAAAAGTGCCGCGAGCTTGGCGTAGGCAAGATCGCCACCGTCATGGGGCGCTACTATGCCATGGATCGTGACAAGCGCTGGGAGCGGCTGCAAATGGCATACGACGCCATGGTCTACGGCGAGGGTGTGCAGAACCCCGACCCCGTGGCCGCCGTGGCGCAGAGCTATGAAAACGGCGTCACGGACGAGTTCGTGGAGCCTGTGGTCTGCGACAGCGAGGGCACCATCTCCAATAACGACAGCATCATTTTCTTCAACTACCGTCCCGACCGCGCGCGGGAGATCACCCGCGCCATGGTGGATCCGGAGTTTGACGGCTTCCCCCGCGAGTTTTTCCCCACCACCTACGTCTGCAACACGGAGTACGACGCCTCCATGCCCAACGTGCTGGTGGCCTGGCCGCGCATCGCCGTGAAAAACGGCCTGGGCGAGTACCTCAGCTCTCTGGGTCTGACTCAGCTGCGCATTGCCGAAACGGAGAAATACGCCCACGTCACCTTCTTCTTCAACGGCGGCGTGGAAACGCAGTATCCCGGCGAAGACCGCGTGCTGGTGGCCTCCCCCAAGGTGGCTACTTACGACCTGCAGCCCGAGATGAGCGCCTATGAGGTGTGCGACAAGTGCGTCGAGCGCATCAAAAGCGGCGCCTACGACGTGGTGATCCTGAACTTTGCCAACTGCGACATGGTGGGTCACACCGGCGTGCTGCCCGCCGCCATCAAGGCCGTGGAAACGGTGGACGAGTGCGTGGGCAGGGTGGTGGATGCCACGCTGGAAATGGGCGGCATCGCCATGATCACCGCCGACCACGGCAATGCCGAGGTCATGCTCCAGCCCGACGGCAGCCCCATGACCGCCCACACCACCAACCGCGTGCCCTTCATCCTCTGCGGCGCCGGCACGGAGCTGCGGGAGGGTCGTCTGGCCGATATTGCCCCCACCATTCTGGACGTGATGGGTCTGGCCTGCCCGCCGGAGATGGACGGCAAGACCCTTATCGTTCGCTGAATTATAAAAAATATTGAGCATGTTTAAAAAACCCGCTGCCTGCGCATACTGCAGGCAGCGAGTTTTTTCTGCGCAATTCGGCGGCCGCAGGCCGGACACTCTGCGGCGTGCGGCACAGCGCCGCAGGAAAGGTGAATGATATGAGTCGAATGGATCATAACAAGGCGCGGAGCTTCTTCGGCGGTCGGGGCTTTTACATAGCCCTGGTGCTATGTCTGGCGGCCATCGGCGTGGCCGGCTATTTTGCTCTGGTGCAGCAGGCCAAGGTGGCGGAGGAGGACAAGAACACTCCTGTTGTGCGTCAGGAGCCTGTGGAAAATATTCAGCAGCCGGAGGTCAAGCCTGATCCGGAGCCTGTGCAGGAGACCCTTCAGCCGGAGGAGCTGCTGCCCCAGGTCTGCTCCCCGCTGGACGGCACCACCGTCACGGTGTTCAGCATGACGGAGCTGATGTATGACGAAACCATGGCCGACTGGCGCACCCATGACGGCGTGGACATCAAGGCTGAGGAGGGCGACGCCGTAAAGACTGCCGCCGACGGCACCGTAAAAATGGTGCGCTATGACGACCTCATGGGTGTCACCGTGGTCATCGCCCACGCCGACGGCTATGAAACCCAGTATAGCTCCCTGCAGCAGGAGCCGCCTGTGGAGCAGGGCAAGACCGTGAAGGCCGGCGACATCATCGGCCGTGTCGGCTCCACCGCTGCCGCCGAGGGGGATGTAGGCCCCCACCTGCACTTCTCCGTCAGCAAGGACGGCAAAGTGGTAAACCCCTCCGAATATGTGAAGCAGTAAAAAACCGCAGGGATGAAAGCCATCTCTGCGGTTACATATTTTTTATCGTCTGCGCTCCGTGCCGCGGCTTTTCCGCATACTGCGTGCGCATTTTCCGCGCCGAAAAAATCAATACTGGAAGCAGCTCCCGCCCACGAACTCCCGCACGATGGAGTTCAGCGGCACGAAGGGGGTGTGCAGCGGCGGCACGCTCTCCACGGCCTTCATCAGATCCGTGAGGCCGTACTGGTTGATGAACTCCGGCGTCAGCTCCTCGCGGAAGCAGGGAATCTCCTCCAGATACTTGGCCAGAATGCACGGCTCATAGTCATGGAAGGTGTCGATGTGAATGGCGGCGTTGTGCTTGTGGGGCTGGATATAGTTCACCTCGCCCCGATCCACGCTCTGCGCCTTGCGCACGGTGTCCTGCAGGGAGTGGCCGCGGGTCTTGTAGTCCCTGATCATCCGCCGCACCACCCGCAGCTGTTCGGGGCGGACGATCTTGTCGTCGTTGGTGATGATGCGGGTGCGGGGCGCCACATAGATGCCGTTGGCCTCGCTGCGTAGCCGGTCAAAGATCAGGGGATTGAGCATGTGGATGCCCTCGGCGATGATGATGGCGTCCTTGTCTCCCTGCATTTTGCGCCAGCCGCCGGTGTTGCCGGTGACGAAGTCGTACCACGGCACCTCCACCTCCTGCCCGTCCGCCAGCCGGTGGATACAATCCACCAGCAAGTCGCGGTTCACGCAGTAGGGACTTTCCCAGTCGGTGGCTTCCGGCGGCCGCTGATCCAGCGGCAGGAAGAAGTTGTCCATGCTCAGCATGCACACCTTCACGCCCAGATTTTCCAGATACTGCTGCAGGCGCATGGCCGTGGTGGTCTTGCCAGAGCCGGAGGGGCCGGTGAGCGCCACGATGGGCTTTTTGGTCTTGCCGGCCAGAATGATGGCGGCGGCAGAGCTGATCTTGTCGTGAAATACCTCCTCGCAGCGCAGCACGAACTGCTCCTCGTTGCGCATGGCCAGATTAATGTTTTCCAAGTCGATAACGCGCATGGCGGTGTGCTCCTTTCAGCCGATGATAGATAAGATAATATATAAAATAAAAAAGTATGTACCCATTATAGCAGAAATGCCCCCGCCGCGCAACCTCGGAACAGAGAGGCGCTTTCTGCCCGAATTATTCATAAAAACGATGGCTAAACACACTCATTGAGTAATTCTATTTTACATTCTCCGGATTTGTGCTATTCTATTTTCGTAAGGGACAATGATGCACCGCATTTTTTGTCCCCCCCGTAGGGCGGCACCCATGTGTGCCGCCGCCGACTACGCACCGCACCCCCAGCGGCGGGGCACACGGGCCACGTCCTACAGGCATTTTACCAACTCCGTAGGGGGCGATGCCTACATCGTCCCGCCATTACCTGCTGCACTTCAAAACTCTGTCATTGCGAACCGGTGACCGACGTCACCGGTGTGGCAATCCGTAATACCCCCACGCGCCGGCTCCCCCCTGCCCTGCGTAGGGGTCGGCGTCCCCGACGACCCGTATGCACCGCACCCTCAAGTCCTGCGTAGGGGCGGATGCCTCTGTTCGCCCAAAATGACAGGATCCATTTTTAAAATAAAAAAACCAAGGAGGCTCCCCATGGGAAGCGAAAAACTGTTCTGCAAGGGCGGCGGCTGCACCGCCAAGCTGGGCGCCGGTGTGCTGAGCCGCGTGCTGGAGCGCCTGCCCAAGTTCCCGCCGGATCCCGCCCTGCTCATCGGGTACGACAGCAAGGACGACGCCGCCGTCTATCAGCTCACGGACGACGTGGCGGTGGTGCAGACCCTGGACTTCTTCCCCCCCATGGTGGATGACCCCTACACCTTCGGGAAAATTGCCGCTACCAACGCCCTCAGCGATGTCTGGGCCATGGGCGGCGAGGTAAAAACGGCGCTGAACATCGTGTGTTTTCCGGAAAAGGAAGACCTGAACGTTCTGGGCGAAATGATGCGCGGCGGCGCGGAAAAGGTGGCCGAGGCCGGCGGCACGCTGGTAGGCGGACACTCCATCGCCGACGCCGACGTGAAGTACGGTCTGTCCGTCATGGGCACGGTGCATCCGGAGCATATCTACGCCAACAACACCCCCCGAAAGGGCGACAAGCTCCTGCTGACCAAGCGGCTGGGCGTGGGCATCCTCTGCACCGCGAATCGCGTGGGCGAGGCCAGTCCGGAGGCCATGCAGGCTGCCATCGACTCTATGACCACTCTGAACAAGTATGCCGCCGACTGCTGCCGGAAATACCATGTCCACGCCTGCACAGACGTGACCGGCTTCAGCTTTCTGGGGCATCTTCACGAGATGCTGGACGGCGGTCACAGCGCCCGTATCCAAGCCGGAGACGTGCCCGTTTTTGAGGAGGCGCTGCACCATGCCGACGAGTTTTTGCTCACCGCGGCGGGTCAGCGCAACCGTAACCACACCGCCCCCTTCGTCCGCTTTGAAAATGTCCCCTTCGCCATGGAGGAGGTGCTGTTCGACCCGCAGACCTCCGGCGGGCTGCTGGTGGCTGTGGACGCGGAGGAGGCAGAGGCGCTGCTTTCTGACCTGCGAGCTGCCGGCGCACCTGCCGCCATCGTGGGTGAGGTGACGGACAGCGAGGATATTGAGATCCGCGTTATGGGATAATAGGATAAATTGATAAAAATAATTGGATAAAAGCAATAAAAACGGAGGAAAAAGCAATGCTGAAGGTTAACGCAATAGGGGACACCTGCCCCATTCCCGTGGTGAAGACCAAGGACGCCATCCGCCGGCTGGGCGAGGGCGGCGGTGTGGTGGAGACGCTGGTGGACAATGAGATCGCCGTGCAGAACCTGACCAAGATGGCAAACCAGAAGGGCTACGGTGTCCGGAGCGAGAAGCTGGCCGAAAACGAGTATCGGGTCACCATGACTGTGGGTGCCGGAGCCGACCTGCCGGCAGAAAACGAAGAAACCGTGTGCCTTGTCCCCGCCGGCAAAAAGAACATCGTGGCGGTCATCAGCGCCGACCACATGGGCGAGGGTGAAGGCGAGCTGGGCAAGAACCTGCTCAAAGCCTTTATCTACGCCCTGAGCCAGCAGGAGAACCTGCCGAAAACCATCTTGTTTTATAACGGCGGCGCCTTCCTCACCTGCGAAGGTTCCCTCTCTCTGGAGGATCTGAAATCTATGGCCGAGCGGGGTGTGGAGATCCTCACCTGCGGCACCTGCCTGAATTTCTACGGTCTGACGGAGAAGCTGGCCGTCGGCGGCGTCACCAATATGTACGACATCGTGGAAAAGCAGCTGGCCGCCGACCTCGTCGTGAGGCCGTAATATGCTGCAAAAGAAGCCCTGCGTGGTAGTCACCTTCGACGCCACGGCAGCTGCCATGGCGGCGGAGAAATACTGCCTTGCAAACGGCGTGGCGGGTCGCCTGATCCCCGTGCCGCGGGAGATCACCGCCGGCTGCGGCCTCGCGTGGAAGACGGCGCCGGAGCAGGAGGAGGCCGTCACCGCCGCCCTGCGCAGCGCCGGCATAGAATACAGCGGCGTGCATCGCATCGAAATTTGAAATGTATTATGAAAAAGTCCCGAACCCCCGCCGGTTCGGGATTTTTGCGGCAAAAACAGCAGATTACCGCTTTACAGAGCCTGTCAGTTTGGATATAATAGAAAGGCTAAGGAAATATGTAGAAGGAG
>OMQS01000004.1 GCA_900313295.1 uncultured Eubacteriales bacterium | reverse complement strand
CGGGTGAAATCTCTGGCCAGAGCGGCTCTGTCCAGCGCCTCGCCCTTCTGCTGGGCGTTGTGCGCCAGATTCACCACGGCGGTCTTCAGCCCCGAAAAGCTCATGTCCAGCTCCGCCCCGTCCACATGGGCGCGGGGCAGGTCGTACACGCCGCCCTCCGACTGCTGCGCCAGCTCATCCATGGGCTTGCCGCCGGGATAGGGCAGCCCCAGCACGCGAGCCGCCTTGTCAAAGCATTCGCCGGCGGCATCATCCCGCGTGGCGCCGAGGATCTCCATGTCCGTGTAATCCTTTACGTCCACGATGAGGGTGTTGCCTCCGGAGATGGCCAGCGCCAGAAACGGCGGCTGAAGCTCCGGAAAAGCTATGTAATTGGCGGCGATGTGGCCGCGGATGTGGTGCACGGGGATCAGCGGGACGCCCAGACTGTACGCCACGCTCTTGGCAAAGCTCACCGCCACCAGCACGGCGCCGATAAGCCCCGGGGCATAGGTCACGGCCACGGCGTCAATGTCTTTTTTCGCCAGTCCCGCGCTTGAGAGCGCCTGCTCCGTCAGGCCGAAAATGGCCTCCACATGCTTGCGGGAGGCGATCTCCGGCACCACGCCGCCATAGAGGGCGTGCATATCCGCCTGGGAGAGAATGGCGTCGGACAGCACCGTGCGGCCGTCCCGCACCACCGCCACGGCGGTCTCGTCGCAGGAGGATTCAAAGGCCAGTATGTTCATGCATCCGCCTCCCCGTAGGTTTTTGTCAGGATCAGGGCGTCCTCTTTGGGCAGGTCGTAATAGTTTTTCCGGCGGCCTACCTCCTCAAAGCCGAAGCCCTTATAGAGAGCGATGGCCGCGGCGTTGGACGGGCGCACCTCCAGCGTGAGGAAAGCCAGCTTGTTGCCGCGGGCAAAGTTTTCAAACACGGAGATGAGCTTTGCCGCCACGCCCCGCCGGCGATACGCGGGGAACACGGCGACGTTGGTGATGTAGCCCTCGTCGGCCATGACCAGCAGGCCGGCATAGCCCACCACCTGCCCCGTGGCGCTGTCCTGCGCCACCAGAAAGGCGGCGCACTGATTCTCCAGCTCCTCCGCCAGCATCTTCCGGCTCCACGGGCGGGAAAAGCAGAGCCGCTCCAGCTTCTCCAGCTCCTCCAAATGGTCTGCGTTCATGGGTACGATCTGTATGCTCATATTATCCTTTCGCCTCCAGCCATGTTTTTCCGCTGTGCGCCTCGGCGGGCAGCGGCACGGAGAGCTGCACCACGCCGCTCATTTCCTCAGCCAGCAGGTGCTCCACCTTCTCTTTTTCTTCCTCCGGACACTCCACGATCAGCTCGTCGTGCACCTGCATGATGAGCTGCGCCGCAAGCCCTTCCCGCGCAAGGCGGCGCTCCACCCGCACCATGGCCAGCTTCATGATGTCCGCCGCCGTGCCCTGAATGGGCATATTCAGCGCCACCCGCTCCCCGAAGGAGCGCATATTGAAATTGGAGCTTTTCAGCTCCGGCAGCTCCCGCCGGCGATGCATGAGGGTCTCCACATAACCCTGCTCGTGAGCCGTTTCCACCACCTGCTCCATATACGCCTTCACGCCCCGATAGGTGTCAAAATACCGCTCCATATACTCCTTGGCCTCGGCCACGGACACGCCGATGTCCTGCGCCAGAGAGAACGCGGAGATTCCGTACACGATGCCGAAGTTCACCGCCTTGGCGCCGGAGCGCATGCGGGGCGTGACCTCCTCCGGCGACACATGGAAAACCTTGGCCGCCGTGAGGGTATGAAAATCCTCTCCGGATAAAAACGCCTGCTGCATGGCTTCATCTCCGGATATATGCGCCAGCAGCCGCAGCTCCACCTGGGAGTAGTCCGCATCCACCAGCACATGACTCGGCGCCGCCACGAACATGCCCCGAATGCGGCTGCCCACCTCCGTGCGGGCGGGGATATTCTGCAGGTTCGGCTCCGTGGAGGACAGGCGTCCCGTGGCCGTCACCGTCATCTGGAAGCTGGTGCGGATGCGGCCGTCGGGGTCAATGACCTTCAAAAGCCCGTCGGCATAAGTGCTTTTCAGCTTGGCATACTGGCGGTATTGCAGAATATCCGCCACGATGGGTGCCTGCCAGCGGAGCTTTTCCAGCACGTCGGCGCTGGTGGACCAGCCGGTCTTGGTCTTTTTCCCGTGGGGCAGCTGCATTTTTTCAAACAGCACCGTGCCCAGCTGCTTGGGGGAGTTGATGTTGAATTTCGTGCCGGCCGCTTCGTAGATGCGCTGCTCCAGCGCCGCCAGCCGGTCGGCCATGTCCTCGCCGAAGGCCACCAAGGCCTTGCCGTCCACCAGAAAGCCCCGCCGCTCCATCCGCGCCAGCACGGCGCAAAGGGGCAGCTCCACCGTTTCATACAGCTCCGTCATGTTCTCCTCCCGCAGCTTCTGCGGCAGAATGCCGTACAGCGCCGCCACGGCGGAACAGTAGCTGTGCAGCGCCGCCCACGCGGCGGCGGTGTCTCCCAGCGGGGCAAAGGCATCCCGCTCCAGATGGGCGGGCTTGGGCAATTCCTCGTTGAAATAAGCCACAAACAGGCGCTGCAGGTCGTAGCTGCCGGCGGTGGCGTCCAGCAGGTAGGCCGCCAGCGCCGTGTCGAACACATACCCCTCCGCGGGAAGTCCCTGCTCCAGAAGAGCGCGCATGGTGTCCTTGATATGATGCCCCACCTTGCGGATATCGGCGGAAAACAGCGATGTGAGCAGGGCGTGCCAGTCGCCGCCGTAGGCATCCGCCTGCAGCTCCGCCGCCATGGCCGTACCCGCTCCGGTGTCCCACTGGACGGAGAGGACCGACAGATCCGGCAGAACGTACACCGTGACGAACGCCGCCTGACGGCATTTTTTCAGCATATCCTCTGCCTGCGCCGGAGAGCGGATCGCCTCCACGGTGACGGTGCA
The DNA here is from genome assembly GCA_900313295.1 of uncultured Eubacteriales bacterium. Lineage (GTDB taxonomy): Bacteria > Bacillota > Clostridia > Oscillospirales > Oscillospiraceae > Vescimonas. The sequence goes on along the minus strand of OMQS01000004.1, from coordinate 3,963 downwards.
GTCCGCCTTCTCCTCCGCCGGACGGGCAGGGGAGAGCTTATATTTTTCAATGAGTTTGGCAAATTCCAGCTTTAAAAACAGGTCGTAAAGCTCCGGCTTAAAGGGCTTGCGCAGGGCATTCTCCGGCACAAAGTCCATGGGCACATCGGTGACGATGGTGGCCAGCCAGTAGCTGTGGCGGGCGCTCTCCTCCCCCTCCGTCAGCTTGCGGATGACGGCGGGCTTGGCGTTTATATCCGGCAGGCGGCGATAAATTTCGTCGATAGAGCCGTACTCCTGCACCAAGGCCATGGCGGTCTTCTCCCCCACTCCGGAAACACCGGGGATATTGTCGGAGGAGTCCCCCATGAGCGCCTTGAGGTCGATCATGTGGATGGGGTCGAAGCCGTAGGTCTCGCGGAAGGTCTGGGGGGTCATGTCCTTGGTGGTGGTCTGCCCCACGCGGGTGGACACCAGCTTCACCTTGGTGTGGTCGGTGATGAGTTGGAGGCTGTCCTTGTCGCCGGTGACGGCCACGCAGTCCCAGCCCGCTGCCTCGCAGCGGCGGCTGATGGTGCCGATGAGGTCGTCCGCTTCCCAGCCTGCCAGCTCGTAGCGGGGAATGGACATGGCGTCCAGCACCTCCTTCAGAACCGGCAGCTGCACGGCCAGCTCCTCGGGCATGGCGTGGCGGGTGGCCTTGTAGCCCTCGTCCGCTTCGTGGCGGAAGGTAGGCTCCCGACGGTCAAAGGTCACGCACAGCGCCTCGGGCTGCTCCTCGTCCAGAAGCCGCTGCATGGTGGTCACGAAGCCGTACACCGCGTGGGTGAAAAGTCCGTCCCGCGTGCTCAGGGGGCGGATGCCGTAAAACGAGCGGTTGATGATGCTGTTTCCGTCGATAACCATCAGCTTCATGGGCTATTTCCTCCGTAAAAAACAGACTAAAAACAAAAATTTTCATTTTGGGAACGGATTGCCACGCCAGCCTGCGGACTGGCTCGCAATGACAGGCTTTTTGGCAGTCTGCGTATATTATACGCCATTTTCCCTGCTAAAACAATCAAAACCCACGCCCAAGCCGCGTCATTTCTCATTTATTACGATATAAATGTTGTCCGGCAGCAGCGTTTTGGTTTTCCAGACCCGTTCAAACTCCTCTATGGGGAGCTTCCGATTATACGGTGCTCCCTCGGCAGCAAGGGAATCGGCCAGATACAGGTAGTCCGCGTCGTAGCCCACCACCACGACATAGTGCGTATCATTGGGAATGGCCACAAAGGCGATGATCGGCACGGCGGCACACAGCCGCTGCCAGCGCTATGACGGCTCTGCGCCGCCCTCCGCTTTTCCGTTTGTGCTCTCTTGCAGCCCTCATGCGCCTGCCTCCCTGTCCATTTTCTCTGCGTCCACTACTATACCACATAGCCGTCTTTTCTTCAACACAGGCCACCGCTGCGCATCTCCCGCGCCGTTTTTTCGCCTGTTTTTTCTGAAATTCGGCAAAAGCCCTGCGATTATCCCTTGACACCGCCCCGAATTATGCTACACTTTTTTTATCGGCTCGAAGGGAGGGCTTTTTTTGCTGCAATCAGTTTTGACCGTTGGGCAGCAGGTGCTCATTTTATTTATACTCTCCGGCGTGGGCTTTGCGCTGGGAAAGGCCAAAATGGTGGGCGAGGCGTTCAGTCGGGGCTGCAGCCAGCTCATTATGTATGTGGTGTCGCCGTGCATGATGGTTGTGGCCTTTCAGCGCAGCTTTGAAAAAGAAGGCTTTCACAACTTCTGCATGGCTCTCCTGCTGGCGGTGCTGATCCACCTGCTGGGCATCGCCATGGCGCAGCTCTTTTTCCGCCAAAAAACGGAAAAGGCCGTCGCCCTGCGCTTCAGCGTGGTCCACTCCAACAGCGGCTTTATGGGCTACCCCTTGCAGATGGCTCTCCTGGGCACCATCGGTATTTTCTACGGCTCCGCCTATGTCACCGTGTTCACGGTCTGCTCCTGGACCTATGGCCTGATGCAGATGTCCGGGGGGCGGGTAAAGGCATCGGCCAAGACCCTTTTGCTCAATCCCGGCGTTCTCAGCGTGGTGGTGGCCATGGCTCTGTATCTGGGCAATGTGTCCCTGCCGGAGCTGATCCTCACCCCCGTCACCTACCTCTCCCAGCTGAACACGCCGCTGCCCATGGTGGTGGTGGGCTACCAGCTCTCCCAGGCCAACATCCTAGCCGTTCTGCGGGGGTGGGATACCTGGCTGGCCATTTTCCTGCGGCTCATCGTCACGCCGGCCATTGCGCTGGGGCTTTGCCTGCTGCTGCATGCCGACCACGCCGTGGCCGTTGCGGTGGTGGCCGCCGCTTCCGCTCCCTGCGCCGCTCTGCTGAGCATCTTCGCCGCCCGCTTCGAGCGGGACACGGCGCTGGCCTCGGGGCTGGTGGCAGCGGAGACCCTGCTCAGCGCCCTGACCATGCCCATCATGGTGGGGCTGGCGGTGGCGTTCCTGTAATTTATATTGCTCATAAAAATGAGGCTGCAGTCACATTTCAGACTGCAGCCTCATTTTTGAAATGACACATCAGCTCAGCAGGCGGAACCCCATGATCACCGCGCCCAGCACCACCAGCACCACGCCCGTGGCGCGATTCAGTGTCCTCGGCGCCGCTTTATTGGCAAAAACCGCGGCAATGCGCGCCCACACCAGCGTGAAGACCACGCACAGCACCCACACCAGAATATCCGGCAACCCGCCTATGGCGAAATGGGAGATGGCGCCGGTCAGCGCCGTAAAGGTCATGATGAACACGCTGGTGCCAACGGCCGTTTTCAGCTCATAGCCCATGACGCTGGTAAGGATCAGGAGCATCATCATGCCGCCGCCCGCGCCGATGAACCCGCAGATAAATCCGATCAAAACGCCGCAGAGCACAGACTGGATCGCCCGTTTTCGGGCGGACACCCCCGCCATGGCCTCCTTGGTGGTCATGACCGGCCGCACAATGAATTTGACACCCAGCAGGAAGGTCATAAAGACGGAAAACCCGCCCATAGTCGTCGGCGGAACGAGGTTGGCCACATAGCTCCCCACTACTGTAAAGACCAAGACGCTTGCCATCATGATCAGCCCGTTTTTTATGTCCAGATTCTTATTTTTGTGGTATGTATAAGCGGAAACTGCGCTGGCCAGCACGTCAGAGGAAAGGGCAATGCCCACGGCCATGTAGGGGTCAATATCCAGAAAGGTGATAAGCATCGGGCTGATGACCGCAGCAGCGCTCATACCGGCAAATCCGGTGCCGAGTCCCGCCCCCATGCCGGCAAAAAATGTCACAATAACGATTAGAATAATGCTCATTTGTCACTCATCCGCCTCCAGGATCGCATCCAGTTTTTCCTCGATCCGCTGCATCGCTGCCGCAAAAGCCCGCCGTGATTCCTCGTCCATATCGGCAAACAGCCTCTCAAAAAATGTGTCTTGCAGCTGCCGCCCCTTTTCAATGACAGGCTGCGCCTTATCCGTGCAAGCCAGTTCGGTTTTTCTGCGGTCGCCCCGCACCTGATTTCTCACAAGATAGCCATCCTGTACCAGCCGATCCACGTTTACGGAAACGAGGTTTGCCTTGATGTGGCGTATTTCCACAATGTCGCTGGCCGTTTTATAGGCCGGATTGTTCCCCAGAAACATCAGGATGTCGAACGCCGTCTGCGGCAAGCCCAACTCTTTGCACAGGGGTCTGCACGCCTTTCGATAGGCCAGCGAAACTTTTCTGGATATTTCAATGCTCCGATTCATCCGCTTTCCGTTCCTCCATTTTTGAACTATTCTCTTTTGAAGCATTATATTGCAGCGAACCCCAGTTGTCAATAGTTTTATTCCTCTGCACTTTATTCACCTGCGCACAAGCATATTGCTTCCGCAAAAAAACGAGGAGCTTATCCTTCAGGACAGCTCCTCGTTATTCTGTATAATGCAAAGAAAAAAGGCACCCT
>OMQS01000011.1 GCA_900313295.1 uncultured Eubacteriales bacterium | reverse complement strand
TGGGTCTTGTGATAGTCCAGCCCGCTGGGCGTGATGAGAAAATGGTTCGGATCCAGACGGCTGCTGACATTGCCCCATGTCCGAGCCACCAAGCCCGTCTCCAGCAGCGCCAGCCCCGTCTGGCAAATCAGCGCTCTCTGCGCAGTTTCTTCCATGGTCTTGCCCCCTTAGTTCAGCGCGGCGAAATTCTTCTTATTGGCCGCATAGAGATTTTTGAATACCTTATAATTCCGGTCATACAGGGCCTGATTGGCGGGATCGGGCGTATAGCGGGCTGCGGGACGAATGAGTCCGGCGGCTTGGGTCAGGTCGGCGATCTGTCCGCTGCCCACCGCCACCAGCATGGCGGCGCCCACTGCGCCCACATCCTTGGTGTCGGCCACGGTTTCCACGGTGCGGCCTGTGACATCCGCCAAAATTTGGCAGGTGACCCGAGACAGCGCCCCGCCGCCTACAAAGCGCAGGGTGGAGGCGATCTTCACCTTCTTGTCCTGACACTCCAGCATCCAGCGCAGGTGGTAGCAAATGCCCTCCAGAACGGCTCGGAGCATCTCGGTCTTGCCGGTGTCCAGACGGAGATTGAAGAATATGCCCGCCGCCTTGGGATCCTCAAAGGGGCAGCGGTTGCCGTGGAGCCACGGGGTAAAGATCACGCCCCCCGCTCCCGGCGGGATGGCCTCAATGGTGTCGGTCATGTAATCATACAGGCTCTCGTACACCGACTCCTGGCTCTCGGCCACATTGGTCTTTTGCAGATAAATGCCGATCTCGTCCAGCACCAGGTGCTCCTTGACCCACTCGAAGCACTTGCCCGCGGTCTCCATCTCGGCAAAATAGTTGTATTTCCCCGCCTGCGCGCCTACGATGCCGGCGATCATGGACACAATGTCCACCTTCTGGCGTCCGATGACTGTGCTGACCCAGCCGGAGGTGCCGGAATAGATGTGGGTCTGTCCCACCTCCGTGCAGCCTGCGCCCACGCCGATGAGCGTGGCGTCTCCTCCGCCGCCGTACACGGGGCAGCCCTCCGCCAGACCCAGATCCTGAGCGGCTCGGGCTGTGAGCGTTCCGGCTACATCCGTACACTCGATGATGCGGGGCAGGTGGTCAAACTCCACGCCGTACATCCGGCAAAGCGCGCGGCTCCAGCAGCCCTTGTCGGGGCGGCTGTCGTAGAGGAAGGTGGAATAGGCGGAGTCGCGGGTCATCACGAACTGACCCGTGCAGCGTCCGATGAGATACTCCTTCACATCCAGCCATTTATGTATCTTGGCGTACACCTCCGGCTCGTTTTGCTGGACCCACTTGTATTTCCACAGGGGATCCTTGACGCTGGTGGAGGCGGCTCGGGTGCGGCGGAGACTGCGCAGCAGCATGAGTGCATTCACGCCGGAAATGGTAAGGCCGTGGGTCTGGCAGGCGGCAAATTCTCGGCTGCCCCGCTGATCCATGTAGCTCATGGGGCGGCGCAGGGCGCAGCCCGCCTCGTCCACCAGCACCAGACCCTGCATCTGGGAGCAGAACGAGATGCCGGCGATGCTCTTAGGGTCGGTGCCGGTCTTTTCCAGAAGGCGTCGGGTGCTTTTGGCCATGGCCGTCCACCACTCGTCGGCGTCCTGTTCCACGCCGCCGCCGGGCAGGATGTAGAGGCCGTAGCCCTCGTACTCTCCGGCCAGCAGCCGCAGGGTGTCGCCCACCTCAAAAAGGCAGGTCTTGACGCCGGTGGTGCCAATGTCATATGCGATCACATACACGGCGATCTCCTCCTATTTTTAATGCATTTTTGATGAAGTGCATAAAGGACTCAATGAGCTTTTCGGGATTGTCGACGCAGTCAGATCCCAGAAAAATGGCCATACGTTCCCGATAATACTCGCAGCTGAAGGAAAACTGCAGCATCATAAACAGGTTGTCTAAGAAAAAGGCGAATGCCTGCGGATTCAGGGTGGGGTCCACAGTTCCGGCTCGGCGTGCGTTTTCCAAAAGTCGGGTATAGACGGCGGCGGAGCTGCCCTCGATCTCTCGCGCCAGCTCCCGCGCGTACTTTTTGCAGCCGCCGGAGGTGATCTCGTTGTAGAGGGCGTTGTGGCATTGATGCTCTCGGGCGTGAACGATCAGGGCGCTGATGATGCTGCGGATGCCGGACTCAATATCCGTTTCGTGCGCCACGGCCTCTTGCAGAACCTGATCCAGCTGAGCCAGAGAGTGGCGCACGCAGGCCAGAAAAAAGCTGTCCTTATCGCCGAAATACTTATAGAGAACGCCCACGGAAACTCCGGCGGCCTTGGCGATGGTATTGATATTGGCACGATCCAGACCGAATCGAGCAAACTGGTCGATGCCGGTCTCTAGGATCAG
>OMQS01000005.1 GCA_900313295.1 uncultured Eubacteriales bacterium | reverse complement strand
GCTCCGGCGGCAATGCCCACCAGCAGCACCACGAACACGTTCAGCCCCACAATGCCGCCGATGAGCACCAGCACATAGGGGATGAGCAGCAGCAGGTTGTGGCCGCCGGAGGGGGTCTGCACCACATCCGCCTGCAGGGAGATAACGATGATGAGCGCCAGGGTCACCAGCGCCGCCGGCAGCGCGATCTTGAAGTTGGCGCGGAACTTCTCCTTCATCTGGCAGCCTTGGGTGGAGCAGGCGGCAATGGTGGTGTCGGAGATAAACGACAGGTTGTCGCCGAACATGCTGCCGCCCATGACGGACGCCACGCACAGCGGCAGGCTGAAGCCGGAATCCTTGGCCACGGCCACGGCGATGGGGGTCAGCAGGGTGATGGTGCCCACGCTGGTGCCCATGGCCATGGACACGAAGCACGCCACCACGAACAGCACCGCCACCGCCAGCTTGGCCGGCGCAATGGACAGCAGGAAGTAGGCCACCGCCTCGGCGCTGCTGCGTCCGGTGACGCCCACGAAAACGCCCGCTGCCAAAAAGATCAGGATCATGGTCACAATGTTCTTGTCGCCGATGCCCTGCCCCATGAGCGCCAGCTTTTCGTCAAAGGAAATGCTGCGGTTTTGCAGGCAGGCCACCAGAATGGCCACCAGAAAGGCCACCACAATGGGGATCTGGTAAAAGCCCATCTTCACCTTCAGCACATACTCCAGCACGATGCCCAGTCCCAGATACAGCACCAGAAACACCGCAATGGGCAGCAGCGCCGCCGCCCGTGGCGTCTTTTTCTCGTTCATTTGCTTTTCTCCTCATTTTTTCCTCAAATATAAACATCCGCTGCGCCCCTCAAACAGCGCAGCGAATGTAGAATACCATGATTTTTCCAAAAATACAACTTATTTTTCCCCTGACCTGCGGAAAACATGGATGTCAAAGCTGATGCAGCAGTCCAGTTCTCTGAGGGCCGCCAGCCGCAGCACCCCCGCCTTGGGGGTCTTCCAGCAGTAGGGGGTCATTTGAAACAGGGCGTGAATGTCCTCCTGACAGGGCAGGTGGATCACCCGCTCCACGTGGCGTATCTCCGCGTAGGAAAAGCCCTCGTAGGGGATCTGCTTCACCTCGTTGGGGTACGGCTCATCGTAGAGCACCTCCTTCAGCTCCCACAGGTGCTTTTCCGACGGAACGACATACAGCATCACGCCCTCCGGCCGCAGCACACGGCGAAACTCCTCCAGCGCCAGCGGCGAAAAGCAGTTGAGGAGCAGCTCCACGCTCCCGTCCGCCACCGGCAGGTGATACGATGAGGCCACGGCAAACTCAATGTCCTTTTCCCGCTTGGCCGCCCGCCGCAGGATGAATTTGGAGATGTCCGTGCCGGCCATGCGCACCTGCTTGCCGGCCGCCAGCAGCGCGCCGTATATGCCGCCGGTGTAGTACCCCTCGCCGCAGCCGGCGTCCAGCACCGTGGGCGCATTTCCCGTCATGGAAACGGCCAGACGGCACAGCTCCTCCCGCAGCGGCGCATAGTACCCCTTGGAGAGAAAGGCGGAGCGGGCGGCGGCCATATCCTTGTCGTCCCCCGGCGCCTTGGAGTGCTTCCGGTTCGCTGGCAGGAGATGGCAGTAGCCCTCTTTGGCCAGGTCGAAGCTGTGTCCGGCGGGACAGACGCAGCTTTTCTCCGTCCGCGTGAGGGCTTTGCCGCACAGGGGGCAGACAAAAAGGCTTTTCATAGTTCCTCCCCTCGGGACACGGTGACGTCGTGGATCCACTTGCGGCTGCGCACCCGATAGATGCACAGGGGAATCTTCGCCATGGATTCCGTCTGCATGGCCAGCGCAATGGGCCAGATGCCGGTTTTCAGCACCAGCGCGCACAGCGCCGTCAGCGGCAGGCAGATGATCCACTGAGGCGCCAGATCCAGCGCAGCGCTCCATATCACGTCGCCGCCGGAGCGCAGCACGCCTGTGATGCTGGTGATGGAGTAGGCGTGGAGGGGAATGGAGGCAAAGCCCGTCACGGCCAGCGCCGTTGCAATGGCGGCGGACTCGCCGAAGAGCTTAAACAGCGGGAAGACCACCGGCGTGAACAGCGAGGGCAGCAGCGCCAGCGCTATGACCGCCAGCACGGCGCCGGACACGATGGTAAACCGCAAGAGCGCATTGCTCAGGGACATGACCTCCTCCTCATTCTGCCCTTCGCCTATGGCCTTGCCCACCAGCACCGCCGTGGCGGCGCCCAGACCGAAGCAGAACACCAGGAAGAGCCTGTTCAGGTTCCCCATCACTGCGTTGGCCGCCAGCATTTCCACGGAGTTCTCCGTGTAGCCCAGTATCACCGTCAGCAAACTGTTGCCAAGCCCCCACCCGGCCTCGTTCAGCACCACCGGAGAAGCGTATTTGAGAAACCGCCGGAGCATGTCCCAGCCCGGCCGGAAAAAGGCCGCCCACCGCATCCGGATGCGTTTGTCCCGCAGGGCGTACACCACGCAGATGAGAAATTCGCAGATGCGGGAGCAAAGGGTGGCGATGGCCGCCCCCTGAATGCCCAGCATGGGAAAGCCCAGCTTGCCGAAAATCAGCAGGTAGTTCAGCCCCGTGTTGATGAGCGTGGAGGCGCCGAACAGCTTCATGCCGAAGCTGGGATTCTCGGCGCTGCGCTGGGCGCTGGCATACACGGAGGAGAGCATGTTGAAAATATAGGAGATGCCGATGAGCTTCAGATACGGCGCGCCCAAAATAGACAGCTCATGGTTGTTTGACAGCAGATCCATGATCTGCACCGGCCACAAAAACAGCACTGCTGCCAGCAGCGCGGCCACCACCACGCCCGCCGCGGCGGCCACGCCGATGGAGCGGCTGATGCTCTTCATGTCCTGCTTGCCCCAGTACTGGCTCACCAGAATGCCCAGCCCGCTCTGCACGCCGAACACGATGGAAATGAGCAGAAACACCGGCACGTTGGCCGCCGTCACAGCAGCCATCTCCGTGTTTCCGAGCTGGCTGACCATGAACGTGTCAATCAGCCCCAGAGAAAAAGTGATAAGATTTTGCAGAACAATGGGCATGCTCAGCTTCATGAGCCGCCGATAAAACCCCTGTTCCCGCCGAATCAAAATAGACATAATAACTCCTTGAAAATAATCAAACCGTAACCGCCAATGTCCGGACTCGCCGCACTTCAAAGCGGCGAGTCGTAGGGGATGATGCCCACATCGTCCCGCCGACCGCTCCTCGCACCGCACATCAAGTCCTGCGTAGGGGCGGACACCTCTGCCCGCCTACCGGCACACCCCCCTCGCAATGGGGGGCATATTCCGCTCACAGCATGCTGCACCTGTTCGCCTGATGCTTCCGCAGCGCCTCATACAGCGCCTCAATGTCCTCTACCGTGGTCTCCGGAGAAAAACTGATGCGGATGACCCCCGCAGCGGTGCGCTTCGGAAGCCCCAGCGCCGACACCACGTGGCTGCTCTTGCCCTTGTGGCAGGCGGAGCCTGCGGAAATGCAGATGCCCTGACTGCCCAGATCCGTCACGATATTTCCGCTGGGATACCCCGGCAAAGACACGGCCAGAATATGCGGTGCAGTGCCGCCGCCCACTGCCACAACGTCGGGAAGGGTCAGCAGCTTCTCCAGGCACAGCGCTTTCATCTCCGCCATATGCCGGATTTTTTCATCGTAGTTTTCCAGCCGCAGCTCCACTGCCTTGGCAAAGCCCGCGATCTGCGCCGTGGCCTCCGTGCCGGAGCGCAGGCCCTGCTCCTGCCCGCCGCCGGGGAGGAGAGGACGGAAATTCCGCAGTTTCGGGCTGATATAAAGCGCCCCGATGCCCTTAGGTCCGCCCAGCTTGTGCCCCGACAGGCTCATGAGGTCTACGCCCCAGCCCACCGGGTCGCAGGGTACCTTCAAAAAGCCCTGCACGGCGTCGCAGTGCAGCAGGGCGGTGCTGCCCACCTCCCGCAGCAATCTGGCCACCTCCGCAACGGGGAACACGCAGCCGGTCTCGTTGTTCACCAGCATCATGCTCACCAGCACCGTGTCCTCCTGCAGCGCCTCCCGAACCTGCTGCGCCGACACCATGCCGGTTTTGTCCGGCTGCAGATAGGTCACGCGGCAACCCTCCGTCTCCAGCCATTTGCAGGTCTCCAGCACGGCGCTGTGCTCCACGGCGGTGGTAATGATGTGATTTCCCTTATGTCGTCCATGCCACACGGCGCTGCGGATGGCCCACACGTCGCTCTCTGTGCCGCAGGAGGTGAAAAACAGCCGCTCCTTGTCGCAGCCCAGCGCCTTGGCGATGACCATACGCCCGCCTTCAACGATGTCCTTCCCGTCCTGCCCGAAGGGATACTGGGAGGAGGGATTGCCGCTGTGACGGCGCAGCGCCTCCTCCATGGCCTGCACGACCTCCTCCGGCACCAGCGTGGTGGCGGCATTGTCCAAATAATGCAAGAAAAACACCTCATTTCCTCCGCCGGACACTTGCCAGCGAACAGAAGATAGATTATAATGGAATGCAAAGATATATTATAATGGATAAATCGACAAAGTGCAAGGAGAAAACCCCATGCGAATCGCCCTATATACCCTTGGCTGCAAGGTCAACCAGTACGAGACCCAGGCCATGGAGCAAGAGCTTACGACGCAGGGACACGAGCTGGTGGCGTTTGAGGAGCCGGCGGATGCCTATATCATCAACACCTGCTCCGTCACCGCCGTCAGTGACAAAAAATCCCGCCAGATGATCCGTCGGGCTAAAAAAATGAATCCCCACGCCATCGTGGCGGCCTGCGGCTGCTATGCCCAGACCCACACCGACGAGGTGGCGGCGCTGGGCATCGACCTTGTGGGCGGCACCGGTCAGCGCATGGAGTTCCTGCGGCAGCTTCTCGCGGCAGCGGAGGAGAAAAGGCAGCGCGTGCTGGTGGACGATGCGCTCCATCGCCACGAGTTCGAGGTTTTGCCTGCCGGCGGCCAGATGAGCCGCACCCGCGCCATGCTGAAGGTGGAGGACGGATGCCGCAATTTCTGCTCCTACTGCATCATCCCCTTTGCCCGCGGCCCCGTGCGCTCCCTGCCTGTGGCCGAGGCGGTGCGGCAGACGGAGCAGCTGGCGGCGGAGGGGTACCGCGAGGTGGTGCTCACCGGCATCGAGATCTCCTCCTGGGGGCAGGATCTGTCCGGCGAGCAGAGCCTCGTCGACCTTTTGGAGGCGGTGTCGGAGGCCGCCGGCGATATGCGCCTGCGCCTTGGCAGTCTGGAGCCGCGGACTATTACAGAGGATTTCTGCCGCCGTGCATCGCGGCTCAAAAATCTCTGTCCCCATTTCCACCTGTCCCTCCAGTCCGGCTGCGACGAGACCCTCCGCCGCATGAACCGCCGCTATGATACCGCCCGCTACCTCGAGTCCGTGGCGCTGCTGCGTGCGTATTTTTCCGGCGTGGCCGTCACCACGGATCTCATCACCGGTTTCCCCGGGGAAACGGAGGAGGAGTTTGAAAAAACGCTGGCCTTCCTCCGCCGCTGCGCCTTTGCACAGATCCATGTGTTCCCCTATTCCATCCGCCCCGGCACCCGCGCCGCCGCCATGGAGCAGGTGCCCAAGTCCGTGAAGGAAGCGCGCGCCGCCCGTGCCGGTCAGGTCGCCGCCGAGCTTCATGAAAAATATCTGCGCTCCTGCGTGGGGCAGATCTTCCCTGTGCTCTTCGAGCAGGCGGGGGAGGACGGCTGCTTTGTGGGGCACGCCCCCAACTATATGGAGGTGGCCGCTGCGGGCGAAAACCTGCACAACTGCCTGCGCTCCGTGCGCATCACCGGCGTGGATGGGAGCGTTTTGAAAGGAGAGATTCTGCTGTGAGCCACTTTTTTGCCTATATCAACCGCATGCGCTTTATCAACCGCTGGGCGCTCATGCGCAACAGCTACACCGAGAACATTCAGGAGCACAGCCATCAGGTGGCGGTGCTGGCGCATGCTCTGGCCGTCATCCGCAACCACTGCTTCGGCGGCTGCGTGGACGAGGGCGCGGTGGCCGCGGCGGCGCTGTATCACGACGCGCCGGAGATCCTCACCGGCGACCTGCCCACCCCCATCAAGTACTATAATCCCCAGATACGGGACTCCTACAAGCAGGTGGAGCAGGTGGCCTGCGAGAGGCTCCTGCACATGCTGCCTCGGGAGCTGCAGCCTGCCTATGAGGAGGTGCTGCGCCCCTCGGATCCGGAGGTGGAGGAGCTGGTGAAGGCGGCGGACAAGCTCTCCGCCCACATCAAGTGTCTGGAGGAGATGAAGGCCGGTAACGGCGAGTTCCGCTTGGCGGCGCAGCAGACTCGACAGGCGCTGGACAAAATGGATCTGCCGGAGCTGAAATATTTCTGCGATAATTTTTTGGGCAGCATGGCCCTTACTTTGGATGAAATGGAGTGAAAGAAAATATGAAAGCGATCGTGACCGTAGTGGGAAAAGATCAGGTGGGCATCATAGCCGGCGTCTGCAACCGTCTGGCGGACTACAGCATCAACGTGCTGGACATCAGCCAGACCATCATGGAGGGCTATTTCACCATGATGATGGTGGTGGATCTGGCGCTGTGCACTACGGCGTTTGACCGTTTGAGCAAGGAAATGAAGGCGTACGGCGAGGAGCGCGGCCTGTCCATCCGCATCCAGCGGGAGGACATCTTCGACGCCATGCACAAGCTGTAAAGAGGTGGCCGTATGTTGAGCTTAAGCAGCATTTTTGACACCATCAATATGATCGACAAGCAGCATCTGGATATCCGCACCATCACCATGGGCATCTCCCTGCTGGACTGCATCAGCGAGGATCCCAAGCGCTGCTGCGATAAAATCTATGACAAGATCACCCGCTACGCCGAGCATCTGGTGCAGACGGGGCACGACATCGAGAGCGAGTTCGGCATCCCCATCGTCAATAAGCGCATCTCCGTCACCCCCATGGCGCTGGTGGCCGGTGCCTGCGATACGGAGGACTTGGTGCCCTTTGCCCTCACCATGGATCGGGCGGCCAAGACCTGCGGCGTGAACTTCATCGGCGGCTTTTCCGCTCTGGTGCAGAAGGGGCTTGCGCGGGGGGACGAGCTGCTGCTTCGCGCCATTCCCCGAGCGCTGGCGGAAACGGATTTCGTTTGCTCCAGTGTAAACGTTGGCTCCACCAAGGCGGGCATCAACATGGACGCCGTAGCCCGCATGGGACGCATCATCAAGGAAACGGCTCACCTGACCCGTGAGAAGGAGGGCTTGGGCTGCGCCAAGCTGGTGGTGTTCTGCAACGCCGTGGAGGATAACCCCTTCATGGCCGGCGCCTTCCACGGCGTGGGCGAGGCGGACAGCGTCATCAATGTGGGCGTCAGCGGCCCCGGCGTTGTGTACCACGCCCTGCAAAGCGTGAAGGGTGCCCCCTTTGACGTGGTGGCGGAAACGGTGAAGAAGACCGCCTTCCAGATCACCCGCATGGGGCAGATGGTGGCCGCCGAGGCGTCCCGCCGTCTGGGCACGCCCTTTGGCATCGTGGATCTTTCTCTGGCGCCTACGCCGGCGGTGGGGGACAGCGTGGCGCGCATTCTGGAGGAAATGGGGCTGGAAGTCTGCGGCACCCATGGCACCACGGCGGCGCTTGCCCTGCTGAACGACGCCGTGAAAAAGGGCGGCGTCATGGCTTCTTCCCATGTGGGCGGTCTCTCTGGAGCGTTTATCCCCGTGTCCGAGGACGAGGGCATGATCGCCGCTGCCCTCAGCGGCGCCCTGACCATTGACAAGCTGGAGGCCATGACCTGCGTGTGCTCCGTGGGGCTTGACATGATCGCCGTCCCCGGCGATACCACCGCCGAGACCATCTCTGCCATCATTGCCGACGAGGCCGCCGTGGGCATGGTCAACAGCAAGACCACCGCTGTGCGCATCATCCCCGTGGAGGGTAAGGCTGTAGGCGACATGATCGAGATGGGCGGTCTGCTTGGCTCCGCGCCGGTGATGCCGGTGCACGATGCATCCTCCGCCGCCTTTATCGCCCGCGGCGGCCGCATCCCCGCTCCTCTGCAGAGCCTGAAAAACTGATTTTTAATGCGGATTTAACGTTTCTATGATGGAATAACGGTCTGCTCAATGGTATACTGCATGTAAAAATAGGGAAGGAGCTTAGCCTGTATGTGTGCTGCATCCTGCAAAATTGATTTCAACGAGAAAAAGGGATTTATATGCGATATGGACGGCGTGATCTATCACGGCAACCGTATCCTGCCCGGGGTGGCCGAGTTCATCCGGTGGCTCCACGATGAGGACAAGGAGTTCCTGTTTCTCACCAACAACAGCGGCTATACGCCCCGAGAGCTGCAGCAGAAGCTGGCGCGCATGGGGCTGGACGTGTCCGAGGAGCATTTCTACACCAGCGCTCTGGCCACGGCTGCGTTTTTGAAGGAGCAGGCGCCCGGGTGCTCCGTGTTTGCCATCGGCGAGGCTGGTCTGCTCAACGCCCTCTATGACGCCGGCATCACCATGAACGACGTGAACCCCGACTATGTGATAGTGGGGGAGGGGCGCAGCTACTCGCTGGACACTCTCACCAAGGCCACCAATCTGGTCATGGCCGGCGCCAAGCTCATCGGCGCCAATTCCGATGTGTCCGGCCCCATTGAAAACGGCATTGCCCCCGCCTGTCGGGCGCTCATCGCCCCCATTGAAATGGCCACTGGCCGGCAGGCGTATTTCTGCGGCAAGCCCAATCCGCTCATGATGCGCACGGGTCTGCGCATGCTGCACTGTCACTCCGCCGAGGCGGTGATGGTGGGCGACCGCATGGACACCGATGTCATCTCCGGTCTGGAGAGCGGCATGTCCACGGTGCTTGTCCTCTCCGGCGTTTCCACCATGGACACCCTCCGGACGTATGCCTATCGCCCCGGCGCCGTCCTGAACGGCGTGGGCGACATTGCCGCTCTGGCCACGGCAGCAAAAGCAAAGTAAAAACCTCGGAATAAACGCACAGGACGATGCCCGCATCGTCCCACCCAACACACACCGTACCGTGCTATGCATCCGTAGGGGTCGGCGTCCCCGACGGCCCGCACGCACCACACAAAAAGACATCCGGCGAGAGCCGGATGTCTTTTTGCCTATATATTTGCCAATATTTGCCAATCTCAAACCTTCAGCTTATTCTGCCGTCCCTCCTTCAGCATGGACAACACCATGCCCGTCAGGGCAAACAGCGCCAGCGCGTTGGGCAGAACGATGAGGTTGTTGAACATATCCGTCAGCTCCCACACGAAGTCGTTGCCGGTGAGGGTGCCCAGGAAGATGAATACCAGAGCAATAATGGTGTAGATGGTGTTGCAGAGCTTGGTGTTCTTCCGGCCGAAGAGGTAGTTGGCGTTGATGCGGCCGAAGAGGTTCCAGCCCAGCACCGTGGAGAAAGCGAAGAAGAACAGGCACACGGCCACGAAGATGTTGCCGAAGGACTCGCCGAACACGGTGCCGAAGGCGGTCTGCGCCAGGTTGGCCTTGCCCAGCGTGGTGCTGGCCGCGGCAGCGCCGCACTCGTGGAGGGGGCCGTCGGAGGTATACAGGGTGGAGATGATGACCAGAGCATTCAGCGTCAGCACCACGAAGGTGTCGATGAACACGCCCGCCATAGCCACAACGCCCTGATCGTGGGGATGCGCCACGTTGGCCTGTGCGTGTGCGTGGGGGGTGGAGCCCATACCGGCCTCGTTGGAGAACAGGCCGCGCTTGGCGCCCTGGCTGATGGCGGTCTTCAGAGCATAGCCCAGTCCGCCGCCGATGATGGCACTGGGGTTAAAGGCATACTTGAAGATCATGCCGAAGGTTTCGGGGATGTACTTGATGCGAGCCACCAGAATCACCAGTGCGCCCAGCAGGAAGATGCCGGCCATGATGGGCACGATCTTCTCGGTGACGGCGGCCAGACGCTGCACGCCGCCCAGGAAGATGATGGCGCAGATGATCACCAGCACCACGCCCATGATCCAGGTGGGAATACCGAATGCTGTGTTGAAGGTGGAGCCGATGGAGTTGGACTGCACCATGCTGCCCATAAGACCCAGCGCCAGAATGATGGCCACGGCGAAGAAGCCGGCCAGGAACTTGCCGAACCCGCCCTTAAACGCGGTGGTGATGTAGTACACGGGGCCGCCGTGGACGTTGCCGTCCTTGTCGATGATGCGGGTCTTCTGTGCCAGGGTAGCTTCGGCGTAGATGGTGGCCATGCCGAAGAAAGCGATGACCCACATCCAGAAGATGGCGCCGGGGCCGCCGGTCAGAATAGCGCCGGAAGCGCCCACGATGTTGCCGGTGCCCACCTGGGCGGCGATGGCGGTGGCCAGCGCCTGGAAGGAGGTCATGCCGCTCTTCTGCGCGCCGCCCTTGAGCTTCAGGTTGCCGAAGGTCTTCTTCATGGCCTCGCCGAAGCAGCGCACCTGCACGAAGCGGGTGCGGATGCTGTACCACAGACCCACGCCGATGAGCAGGAACACCAGAATGTAGTTGGACAGGTATTCGTTGATCTTGCAAACAATAGGATACAATACTTCTTCAATCATGTTTTCTCTCTCCTTTTGAGTAAAATAAAAGAGCCGCTGCGCAGCGACTCCGAAGAATGCAGAGGAAACAGTTCAAAAACTACTTCCGTCTCTGTCCTTTTGCCTGAGAGATTCGGCCATAAAAGCCTTACACCTTCGGCACCCAACTCAATGGGATTCTCCAGAGTCCCCTCCCCGTTCAGTTTCCGGCGGGATCCTTAACGGTTCACAGGGTCATATTCAAATGATGCGGTTATTATAGCACAGCAAAAGCGGGAATGCAAGTCCCAAATTTACAATTTGTTCAAAATCCAATATGAGAGGGGGCAGCACCCGCCAAAGACGCCGCCCCTCTCATTATAATAAACAGCATCTCTCCGTCACTCTATCCGCACCGCAACGGCTCCGTAGGGCAGCAGGGTGTCCCCGTCCGCCCCCGCCGCCAGCAGGCGCTCTCCGGCAAATTGCGCCGGAATGGCCGCCTCGCTGCCGCTGAAGTTGCAGCAGACCAGGATCGTTTCGTCCCCCAGCGTGCGCTTGTAGGCAAATAGCTGGGGGTCGTCGGGCAGAAGCAGCGTAAAGTTGCCGTATTGCAGCGTTTCGCTGCCGCTGCGCAGGGCGATGAGCCTCCGGTAAAAGTGCAGCACGGAGTCCTCCTCCGCCAGCGCCTTTTCCACGTTGATCTCCCTGTAATTGGGATTCACACCGATCCACGGCGTGCCGGTGGTGAAGCCGGCGTTAGGCGCGTCCGTCCACTGCATGGGGGTGCGGGAGTTGTCCCGCCCCTTGGCGCGGATGCCCCGCCAGGCCCAGTCCTCCCTGTCGCGGTTCTGCTCCAGCAGGTTAAAGCTCTCAATGTCCCGCAGCTCCGCCTCGCAGGTGAAGGGGTAGTTGGTCATGCCGATCTCCTCCCCCTGATAGAGGAACGGCGTCCCCCGCAGCAGATACATGGCCGTGGCCAGCATTTTTGCGCTGCGCACGCGCAGCTCCTCGCTGGCGGTGCAGCCGAAGCGCGACACGATGCGGGGCTGGTCGTGGTTGCCCCAGAAGAGGGTGTTCCAGTCAATGGCGTGCTGCCAGTCGTTTATGATCTTTTTGAAGCGGGACAGGTCGAAGGGAATGACGTTCCATTTACCGCCCTCTCCGTCCATTTCCACAATGTCAAACTGGAACAGCAGATCCATCTCCTGCCCGCCCTCCACGAGGGTCTTGGCGATGTCCGTGGTCACGAAGCTGGTCTCGCCCACGCACATGCAGTCCCGTCCGTCAAAGCACTCCCGCCGCATTTCCCGCAGGTAGTCGTGGAGCCTCGGCTGAAACGTGTAATGCTCCGGCGAAAAGACGTAGCGCCCCTCTCCGCTGCCTGACGGCAGCCCCGGCTCCTTGGCCAAAAAGGAGATGGCATCCATGCGGAATCCGTCCACGCCCTTGTCGAACCACCGGTTGATCATGTCGTAGATCTCCCGCCGCATGCAGGGATTCCCCCAGTTCAGATCCGGCTGCTTGTCCGCAAAGAGGTGCAGGTACCACTGGCTGCTCCCCTCGTCGTAGTGCCAGGCGGAGGGGGCGAAGAAGGAGACCCAGTTGTTCGGCTCCTGCCCGTTTTGGCCGTCCCGCCAGATGTAGTAGTCGCGGTAGGGATTGTCTCTGCTCTTGCGCGACTCCTTGAACCACCTGTGCTCGTCGGAGGTGTGGTTCACCACCAGATCCATGATGAGCTTGATGTCCCGCTTGTGCATCTCCCGCAGCAGCTCGTCAAAGTCCTCCATGGTGCCGAACTCCGTCATGATCTTCTCATAGTCCCGAATGTCGTAGCCCATGTCGGCGTTGGGGGAGTCGTATATGGGGCTGAGCCACACGGCGCCCACGCCCAGCTCCTTCAGATAGTCCAGCCGGCGGATGATGCCCCGCAGGTCGCCGATGCCGTCGCCGTTGGAGTCCTGAAAGCTGCGGGGATAGATCTGATAAAAGACCCGTTCCTTCCACCAAGTGCCCATAGTCATCCTCCTTGTCATATAGTAGGTTCCAGGGTGCCGCAGTCTGTTTTCGGCATTTTTTTTACCTGCATTATAGCAACTTATTCCGAAAAATCAATGGGCAATTTCCGCATTTTTCCGTTCGATTTTCCCGCTAAAACCGCAGCTGCGCGTCGGGTGTGCATTTTTTCAAAATCTCCCTTGCGTTTCGCTGCCGCATTGAGTAAAATAAAGAGCGAAAAAGCTCCATTTCCCGCCGCCTGAGCGGCAGTATATATTGAAACAGATCTGGAGAGGTGACCATGAAGTATTACATCGGCATCGACTTAGGCGGCACCAACATAAAAGGTGCCGTGGTCAGCGAAACTGGAGAGATCCTCCGGCAGAGTTCCTGCCCCACCCGTGCCGAGGCGGGCGCGGCGGCGGTAACGGAGTCCATAGCGAACATGATAAACGACCTGGCGGCGGGTCGGGAGATAACCGGCGTGGGCATGGGCTGCCCCGGCACGGTGGACGATGCCGGCGGCACGGTGGTCTACGCCTGCAATCTGGGCTGGATGCACTATGACGTCCGCGCCGCCCTGCGGGAGAAGACGGGCTTTTCCGTCCGTCTGGTGAATGACGCCAATGCCGCCGCGCTGGCGGAGGTAAAGGCGGGCTGCGCCAAGGGCGCCCAGAGCGCCGTGGTGGTCACCTTGGGCACCGGCGTGGGCGGCGGCGTGGTGCTGGACGGCAAATTGCTCACGGGCTATTCCGGCGCCGCCAGCGAGCTGGGGCACATGGTCATCGTGGCAGACGGGGAGCCGTGCGCCTGCGGCCGCAGAGGCTGCTTCGAGGCCTATGCCTCCGCCACAGCCCTCATTCGCATGACGAAGGCCGCCATGGAAAAGCACCCCGAAAGCGCCATGCATTCCATAGCCGCTGAAAACGGCGGCGTGGACGGCCGCACGGCCTTTTTGGCGCAGCAGCAGGGGGACGCCGCCGGCAGCGCCGTGGTGGGGGAGTACGTCCACTACCTGTCCATCGGCGTCGCCAACATCGTGAACATCTTCTTTCCGGAGGTGGTGGCCGTCTCCGGCGGCGTGTCCAATCAGGGGGAGAACCTGCTGGCGCCTCTGCGTCAGGCGGTGTCGCAGCAGGAGTACGGCGCGGCCTACACCACCAGACATCCCCGCATTCTCCGCTGCATCCTCGGCAACGATGCCGGCGTCATCGGCGCCGCCCTGTTCGCCGAAGAATGACAGGCTGATACGGCTTTATAGACGTCTTCTGCGGCATTTCCGCTGCGGAAGGCGTCTTTTTTGTTGCATTTTGCGGCAAAACGTATATATACCCGAAAAAGAAACCTCCAAAAATGTTAATAAAATGTGAAAATTCAAATTGAAAAGCCCATGGACTTATGATATACTAAATTTGTAATGTTGTGTTCAGCGCCCTGCGTCTGCCGATGGCGGGAAGCGGAACGGATGAGAGGAGCAAACTG
This sequence comes from uncultured Eubacteriales bacterium, assembly GCA_900313295.1. Lineage (GTDB taxonomy): Bacteria > Bacillota > Clostridia > Oscillospirales > Oscillospiraceae > Vescimonas. The sequence goes on along the minus strand of OMQS01000005.1, from coordinate 9,515 downwards.
CCCGTGGAAATGTACCTGTTGGCCGGAGGAGTCGGCTTTGTGTTCGGAGCGCTGGTGTCCTTCGCAAACGCACAGATCACGCGCCATAGCGTCCGGAAAAACAGCGCCAATGCCATCATGGCGGCCAGTATTTTGCGGATGCTTGTGAACATCGCGGCGCTGGCGGTGGTGTATTTCACCAGGAACCTGCTCCCCCTCCCGTTTTACGGCACCATCGTCGGCACGGCGGTGGGTCTGTCCCTTGTGGGCATACTGCTGAACCTCAAGCTCAGCAAAGAGCAGCTGAAAGACCCCCGGAATAATCCCGAGTCAACAGACGGTAGGAATTGAGGTGAGAGAATCAAACTATGGAAGCGACCAGTAACGTATTGTTTTCCATCGGCCCGCTGGAGGTGACGAAGACCGTTGTCACCATGTGGGTCATCATAGCTGTGCTGGGTCTGGTGTCGTGGCTGGCCACCCGTCGGCTCAAGGCCGTGCCCGGCCCCATCCAGAGCGCAGCGGAAATGGCAGTGGCCAAGCTGCAGGACTACTTCACCGGCACCATGGGGCGCGACAATGCCCGCCGGTATTTCCCCATCATGGCGACGTTCTTTATTTTCATCGTGGTGAGCAACTATTCCGGTCTTCTGCCGGGCGCCGGCCACGGCTTCGCCGTGCCCACGGCCAACCTGTCCACCACGGCGGGTCTGGCGGTCATCGCCTTCTTCACCACCCACGTCGTGGGCGTGAAGCGCAGAGGTGTGCTGGGCTACTTAAAGACCTTCATTTCCCCCTTTATCCTGATGCTGCCCCTAAACCTCATCGAGCAGGTGGTGCGCCCCTTCTCCCTGGCGCTGCGACTGTACGGCAACCTTTACGGCGAGGAGATGGTCACCGAGCAGCTTTCCGGTATCTTCCCCCTGGTGCTGCCCCTTGTCATGCAGGTGCTGAGCCTGCTGTTCTGTCTGATCCAGGCGGTGGTGTTCACCATGCTGCTGTCCATCTATATCGAGGAAGCCGTAGGCGAGGAACACTAATATAATAATTAAAAAAATACATTCAATAATTTTTGGAGGAAACAACTATGACTTCATCCGCAATCATCGCCCTGGCAGCCGCTCTGGCTGTGGCTCTGAGCACCATCGGCCCCGCTATCGGACAGGGTCTCACTGCGTCCAAGGCCATGGAGGCCATGGCTCGCCAGCCCGAGGCAGCCGGCAGCATCCGTTCCAGCATGATCATCGCTCTGGCTCTGATGGAGGCTCTCACCATTTACGGCCTGCTCATCGCCTTTATGCTGATCGGCAAGATCTGATCCGACCCCCTATAGAAAAAGTAAGGAGGCACACGCTTTGAGCATTAACGTGTCAGAAGTGATTTGGACCATCGTTTGCTTTTTTGCGTTGCTGTTTGTGCTGAAAAAGTTCCTGTTTGATCCGCTGGTGCGATTCATGGAGGCCCGTCAGGCGTCCATTGACGAGGGGCACGAAAAGGCCCGTCAGGCGCAGCAGAAGAAGGACGAGAGCGACGCTGCGCTGCGTGAAAGCTGGAATGAGCGCAGCCAGGAGGCCAAGCAGCTTCTCGCAGAGGGAAAAGCAGCCGATGATAAAGAGCGCACCTGGGTGCTGGCAAACGCGCAGACCGAGGTGGATCAGGCGCTGCAGGAGGCGCAGGGGCGCATAGCGCGTGAGCGGGAGCAGGCGCAGGCAGAAGCCGGAGAGCAGATGCCGCAGCTCGTTTCCGCCCTGGCGCAGCAGCTTCTGAGCGGCGACGCAGGCAGAGAGGAGCAGTGAGGCTGAAATGCATTTGAAAGATTTCTTATTTGCCGTCATCAACTTCGTCATCCTCTTCGGCGCCCTGTTTTTCATCACCCGCAAGATGATCGCGCGGATGTTTAAGGAGCGCAGGGATAAGATCGCCGCAGCGCTGGACGAGGCGAAGGCTGCGGAGGAGAACGCCGCTGCCCTTGAAGACCGCATAGGCAAGGACAAGGCACAGGCGCAGCAGCGGGAAGACGAGCTGCTGGCCGGCACCCGCCGCCAGGTGGAGGAAAACAGCGTTTCCGCTGCCGAGAGCAGCCAGGAGGCGGCCAACGTGCTGCGCCAGAGCGCCGCTGTGCGTGAGCAGCAGCTTCGCTCCATCATGCAGGAGGAGGTCAGCGCACAGGTTCTCCGTCAGGTGGCGGAGGCGACCGGCAAGGCGCTGCAAAAAGACGAGTACGCCCTCCGGCGCAAGGCGCTGGTGGACGATTTCATTCAAAATATGGACCATTCGGTTTCCGCCCAGCCCAGCGACCTTCTCACCCTGTCCGAGGGGAAAAAGCTGGCGGTGACCGTTGCCGCCGCCCAGCCGCTGCCGGAGGAAGAGCTTGCATCGCTGCGGCAGAAGCTGACGGCGATCTTCGCCGCCGCCTGCAAGGAAGCGGGGGAGGACGTTCCTGCCGGTGAGCTGATCGACCTGCGCAGCGAGGTGGACGAAAGTCTGGTGGCCGGCGTGCGCCTGCGCGTGGGCGACACCGTGTATGACGGCTCTGCCCTTCACCGTCTGGAGCGTCTGGTTCGTGATGCGGATCACGGCTGCAAGGACGGTCAGCCCGTTCTGGAGAACGTGCGGCAGATCATCGCTTCCGCCGACAGCTCCATAGACAACTATCAGGTGGGCGAGGTCATCAGCGTGTCCGACGGTATCTGCCGTGTGGCGGGTCTGGCGGACGTGATGGCCGGCGAGATGCTGGAGTTCGAGGGCGACCTGCGCGGCATGGTCATGGATCTGGATCAGGATAACGTGGGCGTTGTCCTGTTGGGCAATTTTGCCGGCATTCAGGAGGGCGACGTCGTGCGCCGCACGGGGCACATCATCGAAGTCCCCGTGGGCTATGGTATGTGTGGCCGCGTGGTGGACGCACTGGGCCGTCCCATAGACGGCAAGGGTCCCATCACCCCCGACGGCTATCGAGCGGTGGAAAGCCCCGCCCCCAGCGTGCTGCACCGGCAGGGCGTCACTGTCCCGCTGCAAACGGGCATCAAGGCCATCGACGCCCTGGTTCCCATCGGCCGCGGCCAGCGTGAGCTTATCATCGGCGACCGCCAGACCGGTAAAACGGCCATTGCCCTGGACACCATCGTCAACCAGAAGGGCAAGGACGTTCTGTGCATCTATGTGGCCATCGGCCAGAAGGAGTCCACGGTGGCCAACGTTGTGCGCAAGCTGACGGAGCTGGGCGCCATGGACTATACCACCGTGGTGTGCGCCTCCGCTTCGGAGCCTGCCCCCATGCTGTATATCGCCCCCTATGCCGGCGCGGCCATCGGCGAGTTCTTCATGTATCAGGGCCGCGACGTCCTCATCGTGTATGACGATCTGAGCAAGCAGGCGGCTGCCTACCGCGAAATTTCCCTGCTGCTCCAGCGTCCCCCCGGACGCGAGGCCTACCCCGGCGACGTGTTTTATCTGCACTCCCGTCTGCTGGAGCGCGCTGCTCGGCTGGACGAGGCCACCGGCGGCGGCAGCATGACCGCCCTGCCCATCATCGAGACCCAGGCGGGCGACATTTCCGCCTATATCCCCACCAACGTCATCTCCATTACCGACGGTCAGATCTTCTTGGAGACCGGTCTGTTCCATTCCGGCAACCGGCCGGCCATCAACGTGGGCTTGTCCGTGTCCCGTGTGGGCGGCGCCGCCCAGATGCCTGCCATGAAGCAGGTGGCGGGTCGTCTGCGCACCGATCTGGCGCAGTACCGCGAGCTGGCGTCCTTCGCCCAGTTCGGCTCCGAGCTGGATGCGGCCACCCAGTCTACCCTGTGCCGCGGCCAGCACATGACGGAGCTGCTCAAGCAGAACCAGTTCGATGCCAAGTCCGTGGAGGATCAGGTCATCGCCATTTTTGCCGCCAACGAGGGCTACGCCGATGATGTGGCGCTTGCCGATATGTCCCGCTTTGAGCGGGAGGTGGTGGCGCATGTGAAGCTGACCATGCCGGAGCTGGTGGACGTGATCTGCGAGGGAAAGAAGATCCCCGCCGATATGCTGGCCTCTCTGCGCAAAACACTGGAGAGCTTTAAGGAGTCCTTTTGAAAAAGAATGATTTGAGAAAGGGGGGAAGACAGAATGGCCAGTATGCGTGAGATACGCGCCCGTATCCGGAGCGTGAAAAGTACGCAGCAGATCACCAAGACCATGAAAATGGTGGCTTCCGCCAAGCTGCACCGCACCCAGAGCGGTCTGAGCGGCATCCGCAGCTTTGCCCGGCGGAGCCAGCACGTTCTCGCCGAGCTTATGGCCGGAGAAAACGCCGGCTATGATAACGAGTTTCTGCTTCCCCGCAAGGAGGTTCGCACGGTCTGCTATGTCCTCTTCGTGGGCAATCGTGGCCTTTGCGGCGTGTATAACCACGCGGTGCTGCGCCATGCCCAGGAGCTGGTGCAGGCGGATGAGAGACCCTGCACCGTGGTGGTCTGCGGCAGCTGGGGGCGGGACATCATCGCCCAGTCCGGCCTGCCTGTGTGCCACACCTTCGACGCTTTGAGCGACACCCCCGACATGGCAGAAGCTCTGCCGGTGGCGGACTATCTCAAGCGCCTGTACCTCAGCGGCGAGGCAGATGAGATCCATCTGGTCTACCAGCGCTTCCGTTCTGCTCTGCAGCAGGTGCCTGATCAGGTGCAGCTTCTTCCTGCACAGCTTCAGCCGCAGGAGCGGGAGGAGGCCGGCAACGACTATATCTTTGAGCCGGATGCCCGCAGCGTGCTGGAAAACATGGTGCAGCTCTATCTGAACAACATGGTCTATTCCGTTTTGCTGGAGGCCAAGGTCAGCGAGCAGGCTTCCCGCATGGCCGCCATGAGCGCAGCCACCGACGCCACCACCGAGCTGATAAACGACCTGAGTCTGCAGCTCAACCGTGTGCGTCAGGCCGCCATCACCACCGAGATCGCCGAGATCGTCGGCGGCGCCAACGCCTTGAAAAAGGCAAAAAAGTGATAGGAGTCAACTATGAAACATGGTATTGTCAAAAGGGTCACAGGCCCCGTGGTGGATGTGCAGTTTCCCGCCGGACATCTGCCTGACATTTACAATGCAATCGAGATCCAACTGAAGGATCGCAAGGTCGTCATGGAGGCCATGCAGCAGCTTGGCTCGGACACAGTGCGCTGTGTGTCCCTGTTCTCCACCGACGGCATCTCCCGTGGCTGCGCCGCCGTGGACACCGGCTCCCCCGTGACCATGCCCGTGGGCGAGGCCACGCTGGGTCGTATGTTCAACGTGGTGGGCGACCCCATCGACGGTAAAGGTCCCGTGGTAGCCCAGCGCATGCCCATCCACCGCAGCGCCCCGTCCTTCACCGACGTCATGCCCTCCACCGAGATCCTGGAAACCGGCATCAAGGTGGTGGATCTGCTGGCGCCCTACTCCAAGGGCGGCAAGATCGGCCTGTTCGGCGGTGCCGGCGTGGGCAAAACCGTACTCATCCAGGAGCTTATCCGCAACGTGGCCTATGAGCACGGCGGCTACTCCGTGTTTGCCGGTGTGGGTGAGCGTTCCCGCGAGGGCAACGACCTCTGGAATGAAATGACCGAGTCCGGCGTCATCAGCAAAACGGCGCTGGTGTTCGGCCAGATGAATGAGCCACCCGGAGCAAGACTGCGCGTGCCCCTGTCCGGCCTGACCATTGCGGAGAACTTCCGTGATCGAAGCGGGCAGGATGTGCTGCTGTTCATCGACAATATTTTCCGTTTTACTCAGGCGGGCAGCGAGGTTTCGGCGCTGCTGGGTCGTATGCCCTCCGCCGTGGGCTACCAGCCGACGCTGGCCACGGAGATGGGCGTTCTGCAGGAACGCATCACCTCCACCCGCAACGGCTCCGTCACCTCCGTGCAGGCCATCTATGTGCCTGCCGACGACCTGACGGATCCCGCGCCGGCCACCGCCTTTGCCCATCTGGACGCCACCACCGTGCTCGACCGCGGCATTTCCGAGCTGGGCATCTATCCGGCCGTGGATCCGCTGGCGTCTACTTCCCGCATTCTGGAGCCGGACGTGCTGGGACATCGACATTATAGCACCGCCCGCGCCGTGCAGAGCGTGCTGCAGAAGTACAAGGAGCTGCAGGACATCATCGCCGTGCTGGGCATGGACGAGCTGAGCCTAGAGGATAAGGCCACCGTGAACCGTGCCCGCCGCATCCAGCGCTTTTTGTCCCAGCCCTTCCATGTGGCGGAGAACTTCACCGGCCTGCCCGGAAAATATGTGCCGCTGGAGGAGACCATTCGCGGCTTTGAGATCATTCTCGGCGGCGAGTGCGATGACATTCCGGAGCAGGCTTTCCTCATGTGCGGCTCCATCGACGATGTGCTTGCCAAGCGCAAGCAGATGTAAGAGGTGCCTATGAAAGACGGGATCCATCTGGAGATCGCCACCGCCGGCGGCAGCGTCTATGACGACATGGTCAGCTATGTGGAGCTGCCGCTTTTCGGTGGCAGCGTAGGCGTGCTGCAGGATCATGCACCCATGCTGGGCGCCGTTGAAAGCGGCGTGGTTACCGCCCGAAAAAGCGATGGAACTGAGGCGTTCATCGCCGTGGATCTGGGCGTGGCCAACGTGGTGCACAACGAGGCGACCCTGCTGGTGCGCACGGCGGAGCGGGCGGAAAACATCGACCTGCCCCGCGCCGAGGCGGCGGAGCACCGCGCCAGAGAGCGGCTTGGCGATAAGACCGGCGGGTGGGACATGAAGCGTGCCCAGATCGCCCTGCATCGTGCCATAGCCCGACAGGCGGCGGTGCGCATGATGAAAAAATAATTTGTTTTCAGCAAAAAAAGAGGAGCATAAGCTCCTCTTTATTTTATGGGATAAAAGCGAAAAAACCGTCCGCTTTTGGCCGTGATCTATATAGGAAAATGATAAAAATTTCTCCTATTTTTTCAGCGCTTCCGTCCGCTCATAGGCGGCTATCACCGCCTCCATGGCAGCAGAGCGGAAGGCCATGGACTCCAGCTTTCGGACGCCGGCGATGGTCGTGCCGGCGGGGGAGCAGATGGCATCCTTCATCTGCCCCGTGTGCTCACCGCCCTCCAGCGCCAGCTTGGCTGCGCCCAGCAGCATCTGCGCTGCCATGCGCTGCGCCTTGTCACGGGGCAGGCCGCACAGCACGCCGCCGTCCGCCAGCCCCTCCAGAAACAGGCAGGCGAAAGCGCCGCCGCAGCCGGCCACTGCGCTGCCGGCATCTATAAGAGATTCGCTCATTTCCTCCACAAGTCCGGAGGCGGACAGAGCTGACAGCACCGCCTGCCGCTGCGCCTGCGTTACCTCGTCGGAGCAGGTCAGAAGCGTCATGCCCTCGCCTACGGCGCAGGCAGTATTGGGCATGATGCGCATGACCGGATAAGACCCGCCCGCCATGCGCTGCAGAGCGGCGACAGTCAGACCTGCCGCCATGGAGACCAGCACGAAGGAGTCGGTTCGACCGGCCAGCACCGGCCGGAGCCGGCGCAGCATATTTTCCATTCCCTGGGGCTTTACGCCCAGAAAGAGCACATCGCAGCGTGCGGCAATGGTTTCGTTGTCCACCGCCTGCGCGCCCAGCTCCTTGGCCAGCGCCTGCGCCTTTTCCCGCGTGCGGTTGGACAGAAGCAGGTTTTCGGGCTTTACGGCCTTGGCGCAGCTCCGCGCCAGCGCCCCGCCCATGTTGCCTGTGCCGATGAATCCGTACAGCATATTGTTACCCTTCCCTCGTTTTTTATTTTTTTACATTATACAATGACAAATGCGGAATTGCAACAGAATGCGCACTCTGCTATAATAGTGCAAAAGGAGCAGCGGAGGTGTTACGCTGCGGAAACGGAGGAGCAGGATGCTGAAGACATTTGACCAAGCGGCGGCGGATTATTGCGCCGCTGCGGAAAAGAGAACGGCGCAGAGCCTGTCCCGTCTGCTGCTTTTGGGCGCGCTGGCGGGGGTGTTCATCGCCTTTGCGGGGGTAGCGGCTTCGATAGGCGGTGCGCTGGGCGGAAGGCTGGCATCGGCGGCTATTTTTCCCATAGGACTCACCATGGTGCTTTTGGCGGGGAGCGAGCTTTTTACGGGCAACTGCCTGTTTCTCATGCCGCTGCTGCGGGGGAATATCACGGCGGGATCTATGCTGAAAAGCTGGGCGACCGTCTATCTGGGGAACCTGTTTGGCAGCGTGGCGGTGGCCTTTCTTGTGGCGCGATGCGGTGCGCTGAACGGAGTTGCGGAAGCCGCAGTGTCCACTGCCTTGACAAAGGCGGTGCTGCCCTTCGGTGCGGCGCTGCTGCGGGGTGTGCTGTGCAATTTCCTCGTGTGCTTGGCGGTGTGGATGGCGTTCTGCGCCCAGTCGGCGGGGGGAAAGGTGGTGTCCCTCTTTGGGCCTATTTTCCTGTTCGTCCTGTGCGGCTTTGAGCACAGCGTGGCCAACATGTATTACATTCCTGCCGGCATTTTTCTGGCCGAAAAGGGAGAAGTGACATGGCTGAGCCTGTGGCGGAATCTGCTGCCGGTGACGCTGGGGAACATGGTGGGCGGCTGCGGGCTGGGGGGCATTCTCTACCTGCTGTATGGCCGAAAAAATACTTAAAAAAGAAATGGGCAGGGCATTCCGGCGGAGGGGTGCCCTGCGGTTTTTTATATATTTTATAAAATAAAAAATGCGTTTTTTGGGGGTGCGGAGCGTGGCCGGCGGCGGGGTGAGGGCACCCCGCCCTACGGAGGCACGATAGAAGTCTGCGGGGGTGGGCGTGCCTAAAAAAACAGGACGCCGAGGCGCCCTGTCGTATTTTATAGGAATTTGCAAAGAAGCAGGGGGAAGAACATGGCGGGGACAAGGTTCAGCACGCGGATCTTGGTGACGCCCAGCATATTCAGGCTGATGGCCAGAATGAGCAGGGAGCCGACAGAGCTGATCTCCGCCAGGACATCCGCCCCCAGCAGCGGCGCCAGCAGCGAGGCCAGAAGGGTAATGAGCGCTTCCAGCAGGAACACGGGCACGGAGGAGAAGAGCACGCCTACGCCCAAGGTGGAGGCGAAGATCACGGAGGAAACGCCGTCGATGACGGACTTGGACAAAAGCACGGTGTGGTCACCCTGCAGGCCGCTGTTGAGCGCGCCCATGATGGACATGGCGCCCACGGCGAAGACCATGGTGCTGTTGACAAAGCCGTCCGTAAACTTGCCGCGGCCGCCGGTTTTCCGCTGGAGCCAATCGCCCAAGCGGATCAAGGCGCTGTCCAGATCCAACAGCTCGCCCAGAACGGTGCCCAGCACCATGGACAGGATGGGAACCAGAGGCTTTTGGGAGTCGCTGATCCCCGGCACGGCTATTCCGATGACCACCAGCGCCAGTGCGCTCATAAGGGTCTTCTGCATTCGGTCGGGCAGCAGCTTGCCCACAAACAGGCCGGCAAAGCCGCCCACGGCTATGGCCGCGCCGTTGACGATGGAACCTAACAGGATCATAGGGAGTCCTCCTTTTTGCAAAGCGCCTGCACGACGTAGCCGCCCAGCATCAGACCGGC